>CAMOWO010000009.1 GCA_946628525.1 uncultured Bacillota bacterium
GCCATTCAAAGACGCCGGCGAAACGAAAGGCCGGCAGCTTCTGGATACACTTGAGACCTTTGTGCTGGACGCGGGGATGAGCAGCAGCCGGACGGCGGAGCTCATGGGGATCCACTCCAATACGGTCCAGTACAGACTAAAAAAGATCAATGAACTGCTCGGGGTCGAGATTACGGGCAACCGCATCATCCCGGGTCTCACCATGGCGCTGGCCCTTAAACGGCTGGAACGTGTGGTGAGCTAAGAGTTCAAGATATAGTTTTTATTTAAAAGGAGAAGAGAGAGATGTACTACAACTATCTGGAAAAGGCAGACCCTGAAGTAACGGCAGCTATTAAGAGAGAAGTTGCTCGTCAGGAGTCAAAAATCGAAATGATAGCTTCAGAGAATTTCGTAAACTACGAAATCATGGAGGCAGCAGGAAGCGCATTGACCAACAAGTACGCCGAAGGCTATCCGGGCAAGAGATACTACGGTGGTTGTGAACATGTGGATGAGATTGAGCAGCTGGCGATCGACAGAGTAAAGAAGCTCTTCGGCGCTGAGTACGCAAACGTACAGCCTCATTCAGGAGCAAACGCGAATACAGCTGTTTACCAGGCAGTTCTCAACTATGGTGACACTGTACTCGGCATGGACCTTTCAAACGGCGGGCACCTTTCACATGGATCCCCGGCAAACATTTCAGGTAAGTCCTACAACTTCGTACAGTATGGACTCGACCCTGTAACTGAGAGAATCGACTATGATAACGTAAGAGACATGGCGAAGAAGCACCAGCCGAAGCTGATCGTAGCAGGCGCTTCCGCATATCCTCGGATCATCGATTTCCCTAAGTTCAGAGAGATCGCAGACGAAGTCGGCGCACTTCTGATGGTAGACATGGCACACATCGCAGGTCTTGTTGCTGCAGGACTTCATCCAAGCCCAGTACCATACGCTGATATCGTAACAAGCACAACACACAAAACTCTGCGTGGACCTAGAGGCGGTCTGATCCTGGCAAAGGAAGAACTGGGCAAGAAGCTGAATTCAGCTGTATTCCCGGGAACTCAGGGTGGCCCTCTGATGCACATCATCGCTGCAAAGGCTGTATGCTTCAAGGAAGCGATGGAGCCTGAATTCGTTGAGTATCAGAAGCAGGTCATCAAGAACGCTCAGGCACTGGCAGAAGGACTCATGTCACATGATTTCGAGCTGGTATCAGGCGGAACAGATAACCACCTCGTACTCGTTAAGCTGCTGAACAAGAACCTGACAGGTAAGGTTGCTGAGAAGATGCTGGACGATGCGAACATCACAACGAACAAGAACACGATCCCTAACGATCCTCAGAGCCCGTTCGTAACAAGCGGTCTGAGAATGGGAACACCTGCAATGACTTCAAGAGGATTCCTCGAAGACGATGTCAAGAAGGTAACAGATGCCATCGCACTGGTTATCGACAATCCTGAAAACGAAGCGAAGATGGAAGAAGCAAGAGCTATCGTTAAGAGCCTTACTGACAAATATCCACTTCACAAGAACTTCGCTTACTAAAATAAGCCATTTACTAAAGACTGAGGGCTGCCCGCGGGCAGCCCTCTTTTTAACAATAGAATAAGTTCACTTACTATGATCTTCGTAACCTCGTCGAAGATCTTTTTCTTCTGCGCGAAGCTTCCGTATTTGTTCAACGATCGTCTTTCTGCCGTTGATAGAAAGCTTCGAAAATTCATCGATGAATGCTTCTGTGTCAGATATCCCTGCTGCAGATTTAAGACCCAGGACCACATCGCGGCGCAGATCCGTATGCATCAGCGTCTCAGCCTCAACACCTGTTATCTGACGTACGTAATGAAGTTCTCTCAAAGTGATCTGTCTGTCTCCGCTCTCCAAAGAAGCGTAGCCGGAACGTGACATATGCATCAAACCCGCGAATTCTTCCTGACTTTTCGCCATCATTCGTCTCAAAAATTTGAGATTTCGTGAGATATAGTCGATAGTTACACCTTCTTCATGCATACACGATCACCTCTTTTCTTATTCTATTTTCTGTCTATATTATACTCCTGTTGGAGAACAAAAGGGTGCTGTAAGAAGAAAAATCTTCTGATAGAGGTAATTGAATCTTCTAATAGCATGAGGCGAAGGGCTTCCCGATGTAGTAGACTTAAGGCAGCAAGAACACTATTTCAGGAAAGGAGCAGGGGATGGTTGATAAACTTGACAGAACTGTCGTCGGTAAACGGATCCGGGCGGGTCGCAACAGTCTCAACATGAGTCGAGACCAACTGGCTGATCAGGTGCCCATGTCTGTTTCCTTTCTGCAGGACGTGGAGGGTGGCACGAAATGCCTTTCTCTCGACAAGTTCTTCCGCGTGATGCAGATCCTCGATGTGAGCGCAGATTATCTTCTCGACTCCCAGGGAAAACATGTGACGGAAGAGGAAGAAAAAATGATCATATTTGAGCGAATGAAAGCAGATATGAGCAGATGCAGGCTAGACGACTTCCGAAGTATGGCTGAAATCGTAAGACTGATGAGTAACGCGATAACAAGAAGTGAGTAGCACAGCGAAACGGCGCCAAACAAATGGCGCCGTTTCGATCTATATATCGAGATATGTAACGTCGTTTCCGTGCTCTTCGATGATCTGCAAAAGATCGTCGCAGTCCATATACACGGAGGCCGTATTGTCGCACGGGTGGATGGAGATCCGCCGGCCTCTGAAGTAGCTGTCGATGTACACCCGTACCTTCCGCTCCTCGTCATCCAGGATCCCCAAAGGTGTCACGGACCCCTTCGTCAGCTTCAGATATTTCATGAGGTCGTTCTCCGATGCGAATTTCAGATGCTTCAGATCCAATAAGCCTTCCAGCGTCTTCAGCTCCGCCCGCTTGTGATCCGGCATGGTGATGAGCACGTAGTTTCTCTTCTTGCCGTCCCTTAAGAACAAGTTCTTGGCCCATGTATCGGGCTCCGGAAGGTCCTGCTCCATCACCTCTTCCACGGTGAATACGGCAGGATGCTCCACGATATCGTGGGTGACTCCCTCGTTTTTCAGAAATTCATAGACTTCCTGCTTCGTCATAATACTGTCCTATCTGATGAAATTTGTAGCGATACGTTCCGTTTCCTGCTCCGGAAGTTCGACTCCGGCGGCTTCACCTGCTTGCCTTAGCTTCAGCATCCAGGCCATGTTGCGTGCCAGCGCCCGCATGGTCTGAAGGCCCTCGCCATCCTGCAGCACTTCCGACGGTTCGTTGCCGTGGACCATGGCCCAGTAGCGGGACGGTACCACCGGCATCTGCTGGTGAAGGAAATACTTGTTGATCTCGTCGAGAGCCGAAGTGGTGCCGGCTCTTCTTGCGGAAACGACAGCGGCAGCCGGCTTGAAACGGAACGGATGGAGATTTTTCTCCGCGGCGGAGTAAAACACCCTGTCCATGAAGCTCAGCAGACTCCCGTTGGCTCCCGAGAAATACACCGGCGAACCGAAGATGAACCCGTCATAACTCCCGGCGATATCCACGAAATCGTTCACTTGATCCGGCAGGACGCACTTGTGAAGCTCTTTGCACTTGCGGCAGGCAATGCAGCCGCTGATGGGCTTATTGCCGATCCAGTAAAAATCCGTCTCGATCCCTTCCGCCCGCAGCGTGTCCGCCACCTCGGAGAGAGCCGTGTACGTGCAGCCTTTGCTGTTGGGGCTTCCGTTTATAAGCAAAACTTTCATATCTCACCTTCCCTTTCTCTATACACCCATATTTTATAGCCTGCAGAGAGGCAAATCAATAAAAATACTTGACAATAACGATATTCGATATTATATTGACAATAGAAATATCGATAATCGATAAAAGGAGACCATATGGCAAGAGATAAATTCAAGACCCTCACGGAGCAGATGTACTACATCCTCCTCTGCCTCCGCAAAGAGTGCTGCGGTACCGACATCATGAAGGACGTCAGCGAGATGACCGCGGGGCGCGTGAAGATCGGGCCGGGGACACTTTACAATCTCCTGGAGCAGTTCGCAGGGGCCGGGATGATCGTGGAGACGGGCTCTGAGGGCCGCAAGAGGAGTTACGTGATAACAGAGGAAGGGCAGCGCGCGCTCCGGGCAGAGTACGAGCGGCTGCTGCTGCAGGTAAAAGACTTCGAAGCATAAACGATTGAGATGGAGGCGGGATGAAAGATATCAAGAGGAAATACGTGAACTACATGCCCTTTGACTACGAAGGGATCGAAGACCTGCTGGAACGGGAGGCGAGAGCAGGATGGCACCTGGAGCAGGCAGGCGCCGTGTTTTGGACCTTCAGAAAAGGGGAGCCGGTGGAGTCCACTTACTCGGTGGTGTACCGGCCAAAAGTATCGGCCTACGACCCTGAGGACGCGGATTCTGTGGCCGAGTTCGACAACTTTTGCGAGGAGGCGGGATGGAAGCGCGTCTCCGGCAGAGGAAAAGTCAGGATCTACCGTTCGGACGAGCCGGATCCTGTGCCCATCGATACGGACGAAGAACTGAAACTGAAGAGCATGAGAAAGAGCATCCTCGGCGCCTATATCGTGCCGATGCTCCTGATCGTTGTGCTTCTCAACGCAGGCGGCAGCGGGCTGCTCAGCATCCTGAAACGTCCGGCATCGGTGCTCTCGAACTATAACGGGATGCTGTCCATGGCAGTGACCGGGACTCTGACCCTGATGGTGCTACTGAGTTTCATCGTCTTCGGCCTGTGGCTCAAAAAGTCCACGGCGTCTGTCAGAGACGGGGGCAGCTGCGCATCGACGTCAGTCTTCCGAACGGGATACAAAATATTCGAGGTCCTGATCCTCCTGTTCGCCGCTCTTTGGTGCCTCGCCTTCGCCTACGAAGAAGGCGCCATATTCGGGATCATCGGTGCAGCCCTCATCCTGCTGCTGATCTTCTTCGTTATGGGCGTCGGCCAGATGACGGACAGATTCCGGGCGGCAGGCCTGTCGAAGGCGGCAAACATGGTGATCACCATCGCCGTGGTGGTGGTCGTTGTGGGAGCGCTGACACAGCTTGTGACCTGGAGTTTCTATACACTTGAGGACGGGAAGTGGGGCCGCGACGGATCGCAGATGATCATGAAGGTCTCCGATTTCCGGGAGGATGCCGGAAGACAGTACAAATATTCCCACAGGGAGACCGCCACCTTCCTCATGAGCCTGAAGGAGGCGGAGCAGGAAGAAACCGGTGTGAGCGATCCCGATGCGTGGCTCTACGATCTGTCCTATGAGATCCTCAAAGTGCCTTCCGGGAATCTCTACGACCGCTGCCTGGATCAGTGGATCAAAGAAGGCATCGGCTTCGAGTGGCTGGATGGGAATGAGAAGGACACCGGCTATCGCGAGAAAGACGCCGCAAATCTTCACGCAGACCGGGCGTACTCCTACTACTGGAACGACGAGGAAGACGGCACGTGGATCCTTTGCTATCCCGGCGCCATCGTGAGGGTGGAGACCACTTTCGAACCGGTGGCCGGCGACCTTGAAAAAATCGATGAAAAAGTGGCTGCGGCGCTGTGAGTTCACCCCTTCAGGCGGAACCTGCTTTTGTGAAACTCGATCAGCCCCGCCCGGCGCATCTTGCCCAGTTCTTTGGACAGCGCCGTGCGTTCCACGTTGAGATAATCCGCCATCTGTTGGCGGTCAAAAGGGATCTCGAATTCGGAGGATCCCTTTTTTCGTGAGGCGGCATCCAGATACGAGAGGACCCTGCCCCGGATGGTCCGCGGCGACGTATGAAAACTCCGCTCCGAAAGATTGCGGTTTTTCTGTGCCGATATGCGCAAAAGGTTCAGCGCGATCTTCTGCTGCCACCCCGTTTGCCATGAGCCCCTTCGCAGCTGCGTCAGATCCAGCATCAAGATCCGGCACCCTTCGTTGGCCCGGACGTCCACCAGCATGGGCTCCTCCTCCAAAAGAGCATAGGCTTCCGCAAAAACACCGCCGCTGCCCACGTGCCCGAGGATGGTGCGGTTCCCCCAAAGGTCGTTGTTTTCGATGGTGACGCTTCCTGCGAGAACGACGCCCATGATCGCCGTGGGATTTCCCGCATGCAAAATGATCTCGTCTTTTTCGAATCGCTTCTCCCGTGCCTTCAGACCTGCTGCGGCCTCCCGCCGTTCGTCCTCCGTCATTTCTTTGAATATCCTGATGTTCTCGTACATACAGCACCTCTCGCATACCTGATTCTGTTTATGATGAAAATCGCGATTTCGTGGTTATTACCACGTACATCCTTCCGGCAATATACTATACTGCCCTTAGAAATTCAAGAGGAGGTACTGAAATGATAAGAAAAATCATACATATAAACGAAGAAAAGTGCGATGGCTGCGGGCTCTGTGCCAGCGCGTGCCACGAGGGCGCCATCCAGATGATCGGCGGCAAAGCAAAACTGGTGCGTGAGGATTTCTGCGACGGCCTCGGCGACTGCCTGCCGGCGTGCCCTGCCGGCGCCATCACCTTTGAGGAAAGGGAGGCGGCTGCCTACGATGAAGCGGCCGTGGCAGCGAGCAAAAGAGCGGCGGAAGCAGGCAAAAGTGTGTCAGCTGCCCACGGGGAGGCGGGCCGCAGCGAGGTGACAGACCACGGAGAGCCGGGTCACCGCTGCCCGGGATCCCGGATGATGACCTTTGATAGGGGGCAGGTCGGTGAAGAGCGTTCCGAGAAGCAATCTGTATCCGCGCCTGTTTCGAGACTCGCGCAGTGGCCGTGCCAGATCAAACTCGTTCCTGTGAGAGCACCGTTCTTTGATGGAGCAAAACTGCTGATCGCTGCGGACTGTACAGCCTTTGCATATGCCAGGATGCACGAGGACTTCATGAAGGGCAAAGTCACGATCATCGGCTGCCCTAAGCTCGACGCCGTTGATTATACAGATAAACTCGCCCAGATCATCGCCATGAACGACATCAAAAGCGTGACCATCCTGCGCATGGAGGTGCCGTGCTGCGGCGGCCTGCAGATGGCAGCCATGAACGCGCTGAAGCAGAGCGGCAAGTTCATTCCTTGGCAGGTGGTGACCATATCCAGGGACGGACGGGTGCTGGACTGAGCTGCTGATGGGATTGGCCCCCTTGTCAGGACCGCAGAGCTTCAGAGCGTGGCAGTCTGCGAAGAAAGGCTCAAATTATACATAATTCAGTATATTTGACAAAAATGTATATTTCGCACATACCCGATTATACATTTTTTCTCTATCTGGGGAAAATGTATATTTTTCCGGAACCAGAAACTCCTTTTCATGGATGAGGGGCCGGAAAAACGCGCCCATCCCATGCTAATTGCAAATATTTGCCAGCGATATTATACATTTTTCGATATATACAAGAAAATGTATAATCTGAGATTTCAAATTTATACATTTTTCTCAAATATCCGAAAAAATGTATAATCAGCGATGACCGGGCCCGACATCCTAGCCAGAAGCAAGTCCGCCGTCCTGCGTGAGCAAAGAGTCCGCGCTTCATCCTTTGAGTGACGTCGTTAGTCGCCACGAAGCAGAGTTCCTGCGACATATGACGGCGCAAGTTATGCGATTCTCGCTAAGCAAATCGGCGGGACAGGTGTTGCCATCGGGTTCAAGTCCCATGAACGTACTATGAACAAAACGACAGGCATGGAGCCTGTCGTTTGCTTATGGCGCGCCTGCGTGAACTGCCACGCAGCAGAGCCGCTGCAGTTCTTGCAGGGCACCTACATCGGATCATAGAGTTCGCCGTGTTAGGTGCGCCCGGGGGGACTTACACGGATCGCGGGGCGATCCGCCGTCCTACGCGAGCTGACCGCAGCTCGCTTGGACACACACCTGCTCCAGAGTCCATAGGACTCTTCCGCAACGGTGCGGCCCTCTCGGGTTCAAGTCCCATGAACGTACTATGAACAAAACGACAGGCATGGAGCCTGTCGTTTGCTTATGGCGCGCCCGGGGGGACTTGAACCCCCGGCCTTCACATTCGGAGTGTGCTACTCTATCCGACTGAGCTACGGGCGCATATGGTTTTGTTCTTGGATCGGTTTGCCCGATACTGTTCTTAATTGTAATACTTTATCGTGTTCAATGCAATGATGTTATTTGTTTGTTGTGGTACAGATCACCCGCGGGTTCCTTGTAGACCACCGGCAGATCACCTATAACCTCACCTTGCCTGCCTCATCCTTATTGACGTAATGGCAAGTATATGGTAATATAATGGAAACATAAAGGAAATATCGCTTAATGGCAATGTGCGTATCGATGGGTATTTGTGAAAGGAACCTGCGAAATGACGATTGATGAGATGAGAAACAAGAAAAAAGAATATGGCCTTTCATACGAAAGGATAAGTGATCTGTCAGGTGTTCCGTTGAGTACGATCCAGAAGATATTCAGCGGGCAGACAGACGCGCCGAGATACGCTACGCTTTTGGCGCTTGAGAAGATGTTCGCATCTTTGGAATACAGTAGGCCGGACAGGGGCGGCGGTCTGATAAAGGAAGCCGAGTTTGCATATGTGGCAAACGCACAGAAACAGGATAACGATCAGGCGGACACTGAAGAGCCGCTGGTGGACGTGAGGTATGAAACGATAGACGGGGTGATATACGCATTATCATCACCAACTGCAGTGCATCAGAGAATCGTTTTCAAACTGGCACGGATCTTGGGAGATAAGATCGAAGCGAGGAGCAGCACCTGCGAAGTCGGCATTGCACCGATGGATTTTCAGCTGAGAGAAGATGATGCCGGCACGGTGGTGCAACCTGACATCTACGTTGTCTGTGACAGGAGCAAGAACCGAAACGGGACCTTTGTCGGTGCTCCGGATCTCGCCGTAGAAGTCCTTTCGGATTCGAGTGCGAAGAAGGACATGGGCATCAAGAGTATCAAGTACAGAGATGCCGGAGTGAGGGAATACTGGATGATAGATTATGACGGAGGATACGTATTCGTCAATGATTTTGAAGGGGGGAAGCCCCAGGCCGTTTACGGGCCGAGAGACATGATCCCGCTGACCATTTCGGGAGGGGAGACCGTCATCGATTTCGCCGAAGTGGATGATTATGTGAAGAGGTTTTCCGGCGGGAACTGATGCAGGCGCCTGATTATCCGCGAAATCGGAGAAATGTTTTGCCCGGGCCCTGTAAATACGCAGATCCTGACTGTCTGCGCGTTGACGCGCACTTCTATTCATGATATTCTAAAACGTACGAGCTATTGCCCATTCGCAGTAGAGAAAGGAAGTTACAAATGGCAGAAAACAAAGGAAAATACTACATCACGACACCAATCTATTACCCGAGCTCGAACCTGCACATTGGTCACACGTATTGCACTGTTATGGCAGATGCAATGGCAAGATTCAAAAGACTGGCAGGGTACGATGTCCATTTCCTGACGGGAACGGACGAGCATGGACAGAAGATCCAGACCATCGCAGATGAGAAGGGTGTCACACCACAGGAATACGTCGATGAGATCGTAGCAGGGATCAAGGATCTCTGGGCGACCATGGAGATCTCTTACGATGATTTCATCAGAACAACAGAGCCGAGACACGTTAAGCGCGTCCAGGCTATTTTTAAGAAGCTCTACGAAAAGGGCGACATCTATAAAGGCGAGTACGAAGGCATGTACTGCACACCTTGCGAGTCCTTCTGGACAGAGAGCCAGCTTGTCGACGGCAAGTGCCCGGACTGCGGCAGACCAGTCACGAAGGCGAAGGAAGAAGCGTACTTCTTCAGACTCAGCAAGTATCAGGACAGACTCCTGGACCTCTTTGAGAATACTCCGGAATTCCTGGAGCCTGAAACGAGAAGAAACGAAATGATCGCCTTTGTGAAGCAGGGCCTGGAAGACCTTTGCATATCCAGATCCACATTCGACTGGGGTATCCCGGTGCCTATCGATGAGAAGCACGTGATCTACGTATGGCTGGACGCACTTTCCAACTATATCACAGCTCTCGGATATCCGGACGATCCGGAACTCTACGAGAAATACTGGCCAGCGAATGTGCACCTTGTAGGCAAGGAGATCGTCAGATTCCACACCGTCATCTGGCCGGCAATGCTCATGTCCATGGAAGTTCCTCTTCCGCAGAAGGTCCTGGGACACGGCTGGCTGCTTCTGGAGGGCGGCAAGATGTCCAAGTCCAAGGGCAACGTGGTAGATCCTGTCGTTCTCATCGACAGATACGGCATCGACGCACTGAAGTACTTCCTGCTTAGAGAGTATACTTTCGGACAGGACGGCGTCTTCACCAATGAAGTCATGCTCAAGAGAATGAACTACGACCTGGCCAACGACCTGGGCAACCTGGTATCCAGAACCGTTTCTATGATTGAAAAGTACAACGGCGGCATCGTGCCGGAATACACAGACGCCACGGATCCTTTGGACGATGAGCTCAAGCAGATCGCAACGGGCGCAGCATCAAAGGTAGAAGCGTACATGGACGACTTCAAGTTCAACTTTGCGCTTGAGGAGATCTGGGTAGTCATCAGACGCGCCAACAAGTACATCGACGAGACGATGCCTTGGGTGCTGGCAAAGAATGAAGCCGACAAACCGAGACTGGACAACGTGCTCCGTAATCTGACGGAAGCCATCAGAGTCGTTTCCGTGCTGATCTATCCGTTCATGCACACGACGACGGAAGCCATGAGAGAGCAGCTGGGCCTGGCAGGCACAGAGATCAAGTGGGAAGACGCATTCGTATTCGATCTTGCCGGCGGCGCAAAGGTTTGCAAGGGTGCTCCGATCTTCCCGAGACTCGATATCGACAAGGAGATCAAAGAACTGGAAGCCCTCGAAGGCAAGCACGTAGAAGAGAATATTCCGCTGGAGCTCAAAGACGAGATCGTTTACGACGACTTCGACAAGCTGGACCTGAGAGTAGGAACGATCCTCAGCGCAGAGAAGCATCCGGATGCAGATAAGCTCCTCGTGTTCCAGGTACAGATGGGCACAGAGAAGCGCCAGATCATCTCAGGCGTAGCGAAGTACTTCAAACCGGAAGAGTGCGTAGGCAAGAAGGTCGTGGTCGTTGCCAACCTGAAGCCGCGTAAACTCAGAGGCCTGGAGTCAAAGGGGATGATCCTTTTCGCAGACGATGAGGTGAACGGCAAAGAGAGCCTGGCATTCGTCACGACAGAAGCGAAAGACGGCAACCCTGTAACGTAACGGATCCCGGCAAAACGTCGAAACATCAAGACTAATAAGCGGCCGGCACCGGCCGCTTTGCACATATCAGAGGTAAAACATGCTGTTCGATTCACACGCACACATCAATAATTACGACATGACGCCACAGATGGTGGCAGAACTTGCAGCGCTTATCGAAGCCTCGGAGCTGGATTACGTCACAGACATCGGCTACGATCTTGAGAGCTCGGAAGTGGCGGCGCAGAACGCGGCCCGATTCCCGTGGTGCTACGCCGCGGTGGGGGTGCACCCGCACGACACCGACTCCATGAACGAGGAGATTTTGGGTAAGATCAGAGAACTGTCTTTCCGGGACAAAGTGCAGGCCATCGGCGAGATCGGGCTGGACTTCCACTACGACAACTCTTTGCGGGACAACCAGAGGAAGTGGTTCCGCCAGCAGATCCGGCTGGCCAATGAACTCAAGATGCCCATCGTGATCCACTCCCGTGAAGCGGACCAGGAGACTATGGACATCCTCAAAGAAGAGGGCGCTTTTTCTGACGAGCGAAAGAGCTGGTTTCCGAAGCGCCCGGACCCTTCCGGATTCTGCAAAGGATCCGCGGGGGAGACGGAAGACGCGCGTGTCCTCATCCACTGTTTCTCGGGGAGCGCAGAGCTGGCGCAGCAGTATGTGCGCCTGGGAGCCACGATCAGCGTGGCGGGCCCGGTGACGTACAAGAACAACCGAAAAACAGTGGCGGCGGTTTCGGTGTTGCCGATCGACTTCCTTCTGGTGGAGACGGACTCTCCGTTCCTGGCCCCGGAACCTTTGCGGGGAAGAAGGAATGTGCCGATGAACGTGGAGCACACGGCAAGGCGCGTGGCGGCCATCAAGAACATGGAGTACGAGGACGTGGCGCAGATCACGAAGGCGAACGCCATGAGATTTTATGGGATCGGGCAGTGAAGCGACTTTGAGAAAATGAATGACATACTTTTGCGTTAGGAGTATAATAATTCTGTATTGATATCTTTTATAGTAAAAAGGAGAGAAAAGGATGAAAAGAAAGATTTTAGCATTAGTGATGGTGCTTGCTTTTGCGCTTGGTATGACTGCTTGCGGCAGCGGTAGCGGCGGAACTCTTGTTATGGCTACTAACGCAGCATTCCCTCCATATGAATATGTTGATGGAGACGACTATGCAGGTATCGACGTTGAGATGGCACAGGCTATCGCTGATAAGCTTGGAATGGAACTTGAGATCCAGGACATCGATTTCAACTCCATCATCACTTCAGTTGAATCAGGTAAGGCTGATGTTGGTATCGCAGGTATGACGAAGACAGAAGAACGTGAAAAGAACGTAAACTTCTCAGAGCCATATGCTACTGCAGTACAGGTCATCATCGTTAAGGAAGGTTCCGAGATCAAAGGACCGAAGGATCTTGGCAAAGCTATGATCGGCGTTCAGGAATCAACGACAGGTCACATCTACTGTGAAGGTGACTACGGTGCAGATCACGTAACTGCATACACAACAGGCGCTAACGCTATCGAAGCTCTCAAGAAGGGCAAGGTAGACGCAGTCGTTATCGATAACGAGCCTGCAAAGGAATTCGTTAAGGCTAACGAAGGTCTGAAGATCCTCGACACTGAGTACGTTGAAGAGCAGTATGCTATCGCTATCGCAAAGGATAACAAAGAGCTCCTCGACAAGGTCAACACTGCACTGCAGGAGATGAAGGATGACGGATCACTCCAGGCTATCATCGATAAGTATATCAAGGCTGAATAATTAGTAACGCTAGAATATGATTTTGATTTGTTTCGCTTCTGCCTCAGGGCAGAAGCGATTCGTTCTGAAAAGAAAAGGAAGTAGGGAATAATATGCAGGAATTGTGGAGCAGACTGCAGGACTCCTTTGATCAGGCGTTCATCGTCGATGACAGATGGATGCTCTATGTCAAAGGGTTCACGGTGACGGTCCGCGTGGCGTTCTTCGCACTGATCCTGGGCATCTGTATCGGCATCATCATTGCCGTGATACGTACCGCTCATGATTCACAGCGCAAGAGTGCTCACGGAGCAGGTCACGTTTTGCTGAATATCGGAGATAAATTCTGCCGATTCTATCTTACGGTGATCAGAGGGACCCCGATGATGGTCCAGCTTCTGATCATGTACTTTATCGTTTTCGCATCGAGCCGTAATGCCATCGTGACGGCGACCCTTGCATTTGGTATCAACTCCGGTGCTTACGTTGCAGAGATCGTACGAAGCGGCATCCAGTCCGTAGACTCCGGACAGATGGAAGCCGGGCGCTCTTTGGGTCTGAATTACAGGCAGACGATGACGAAAATCATCATTCCTCAGGCTATCAGGAATATCCTGCCGGCTCTGGGCAATGAAATGATCACTCTCCTTAAGGATACATCCCTTGTAACAGTCATAGGACTCAAGGATATAACGAAAACAGCATTGAACATTCAGGGTATCACGTACCAGGCATTCATGCCGCTGGTCAGCGTCGCATGTGTATACCTGCTGTGCGTATTGCTTCTCAGTAAACTTCTCGAGAGGCTCGAAAGGAGGATGAGAGCAAGTGATAGACGTTAAGAATCTTGAAAAATCATTCGGCGATCACAAAGTGCTTCGCGGCATCACAGAACACATCCATCCCGGCGAGAAGGTTGTAGTAATAGGTCCGTCAGGTTCCGGTAAATCCACCTTCCTGCGCTGCCTCAATCTTCTGGAAGAGCC
>CAMOWO010000010.1 GCA_946628525.1 uncultured Bacillota bacterium
TGATCATGCTGGCTCTCGTACTGCAGTCTGTCGGTCTTCCGGTGGAAGGTATCGCCCTGGTAGCAGGTGTAGACAGGATCTTCGATATGGGACGTACCACCGTCAACATTACAGGCGACGCGTCCTGCGTCATGGTGGTATCGAACCTGCTGAAGAAAAAGCTTGAGAGCTGGAGCGCATCCGAAAGTGCAGAGGATGCTAGTTCAGAAGAATAGATGTAGAATGACAGCTTTCGGATTGCAGACAAAGGTTCGGTCCAGTGAAGTTCGACACGGTCTTTTCTATTCTGTGCTAGGCAACGCCCCGATTTGAAATATATAGTATTAAAATGGGCACTCGAGTGCCCATTTTTGCTGAGGTCTAATAGAACCGGGGCAGAGCCTGTCCTTAAGGCAGTCGGTTTCTGCCCGGACTGGTATGTTTTTCTGTAAATATGGGCAGCGCTTCGTATATAAGCTGCCCGGAAAAGCAATGTAAGTGTTGATTATGGGGAGTCAGCTGCCCATAATAAGGCGAAATCACACTCTTTTGGGCAGGAAGATCTTTGTCAACAGTCTGAAAGCACCGTGAAATTCCACGTCCATAACTTATTAAAAAAGACGGGATGCAGATCCCGTCTCGAACTTCTGTCGAAATATTATTCTACTAAGTGATTTACTTTAACGCCTCGATGGCTTCGTTGTGGTGGGCGCTGATGGTGCGGTAGAACTTCACCATGTAGTTTACCACGTGATCATCCCAGACGGAACTTGCCGCATATCGCTTGTGGACCGCATCCACCGTCTTGCCTTTGTAGAGGCTGGCGCCGGGTGTCAGATACTTGTGGGCCAGCGTCCGGGCAACCACATCGATGTTCTCTGCCTTGGTGGCGTAGCCCTTGCCGCCGAATCCGAACATGTTGTTCTTCCGGAAGCAGATGGTGCCGTAGGCGCTTTCGTTCGCGCCGATGGCCATGACGAAGAGGCAGTTGATCCCGTAATCCTGCTCGGCCTTCCAGAAATACTCCTCCAGGCCGCGGAAGTTGCCCCTGGTCACCAGTTTGAGGTCCGCCACGGTCACGCCGCTGGGCTTGCTCACATCCATGGAGCGGATCTGAGACGCCGTGTATGCCGGTATGGACTCCCCGTCCACCACTTCCTCGACGACGGATTTTCTGAGGGTGTTCCCCAGATCCACGTCGTGAGCGGCCTCCTGGCCGGCGTCGAGAAGGGCTTCCTCTTCCGCCTCGATCTCCTCCGCGATCTGCGCGTTGGTGGTGCCGATGCCCCATGCAAAGAGTCCCGCCGACAGCGCGAGAGAGAGGATCGTAAGGATGAGAGGGATCCTGAAACTCGGTTTATGTTCTTTTTTTATCTGTTCGATATCGTATTTCTGCATGTCCCTCACCTCTTGAAAAGTGGTGTATTGTCCTATATTATATATAATGAACGTTAATATTTCAAGGCGCGAGCCGGATGGGGCTATGTGATGGGACAGACACTCACGAGTATACTCAGCATAATAGTGGCGATGATCATGCAGACTGCCACCATGGGAAACGTATCGGTAACTCCGGAGGAGACCGCGACAGAGTTCATCGACGGGCTGACTGCGGGTAACGACCAAGTGGTGACGAAGTACGTAGAGAACGATTACGTGAACCTTTTGGAGAATACGGGAAACGATGAAGTGACGGACAAGCTTTACGGGAACCTCTTTCGAAACTTCGGCTACGAGATCACGGACTCTGCACAGAAGAACGATGTGGCTGTAGTGAAGCTCGCCGTGACGAACTGCGACTTCAGCGACGTGGACAAGGACTACAGCGAGGCGGCGTACGAGTACATCACCGGCAATCTCTATGATGAGAACGTCACCGACAAGAAGAAGCTCAGCAAAGAGTGCCTGAACATATATCTCGAGGAGATCGAGAGCACCGCGAAGAAGGGCAAGACAAAAGAGAAGACCATATTCCTGCCGATGAAGAGCAACGGTCACTACGGCTGGGAGGTCCTGGTGGATGACAAGATCATGAAGGGGATCCTGGGCGGTCTTGAGATCCCGGAATGATGTTTGCAAATTCATGCTTGATTTACTTTTGGGATGGTGTATAATATAAAAGCGCGACTTTGGGCGAGGACCCGTCGCGAAGCGCAATAAGGCGCGATAATCCTTGCAATGGCAGGGGCCATTGCCATTAAGTCCACAGGGAGGTGAAACGAATGACGAATTATGAAGTAATGTTCATCATCGATCCTGCATTAGAAGATGCCGTTAAAGACGAAACAGTTGAAACAGTCAAGGGCATCATCGCTGCTCAGGGTGAAGTCGGCGAAGTTGATGTATGGGGATTGAGGAAGCTTGCTTATCCTATCATGAAGAAGAATGAAGGATACTATGTCGTTATTCAGTTCCAGGGTGAGACAACTCTTCCGAAGGAACTGGACAGAAGACTCAAGATTTCCGATAACGTTATCAGACATATCATCGTTAACAAGGATGAGAAATAAGAATCGGGGTGCGATATGAACAGTGTTCAGCTTATAGGCAGATTGACGAGAGATCCGGAAGTCAGATACACTACCGGGCAGAACCAGACTGCAGTTGCCAGATTCGGTATCGCTGTGAACGATGGTTACGGCGAGAATGAGCGCACAAGTTTTATCAATATTGTCGTGTTCGGAAGACAGGCTGAGAACTGCGAAAGATACCTGAGCAAAGGCAGACAGGTAGGCATCACCGGAAGGATCCAGACGGGCAGCTACGAGAACAAGGAAGGCCGCAAGGTCAACACTTTTGAGGTAGTTGCAAACAGGGTAGAATTCTTAGGCGGAGGCGACGGTGCTTCAAGACAGTCAGGCGGCGGTTTTAACAGACCGCAGCAGTCACAGCAGCCGCAGCAGAACAGCGGCGGCTTCGGCGAAGACTTCGGCGGCATCGAAGGTTTCCAGTCCGTAGATGATGATATCCCATTCTAATGAAAGGAGAACAGATCATGGACAACAAGAGACGTGGTGGCATGAGAAGAAAGAAAGTATGCCAGTTCTGCGCAGATAAAACAGAAGTCATCGATTACAAGGACGTAGAGAAGCTCAAGAAGTACGTTACAGAGAGAGGCAAGATCCTGCCTAAGAGAATCACAGGAACTTGCGCGATCCACCAGAGAGCAGTCACTACAGCAATCAAGAGAGCAAGAATCGTAGCACTTCTGCCATACATCGCAGACTAATGTCGGAACGGTCAACAAGGCGAATGTGACCAAGTTTACGGCGAAGAAGCTCAAGGCTAAGAAAAAGTACTTCTTCAAGGTAAGACCGTATACGCTGGTAGATGGCAAGAGGATCTACGGCAAATGGTCGAATATCAAGACAATCTAAGCAAAGAAGTAGAAACAGTATGTGATTTCTACGCACACACAATATGTTGTTGGAGAAGAGCCGTTTCTTTTGAAGCGGCTCTTTTTATTGCGCTTCGCACCTTACTAGAAGGCTCTGCTGCGTGACACGGCTCATAGGATTGTGCTATAATATATGTTGCTATTTTGCGGACACGAGGAATTATGAATGATTTTGATCACCATTTTTATAGTGATAATACTTGTTCCGTTCATCCTGATGCCGAGAGACATCAAAGGCGATAAGACGGGTCCATACATGTCAGTGCTGAAGTCTGTCATCGTGACACTGACGGCAGTTCTGGGACTGGTCATCGCAGCGATGATTTCGGGACACCCGCTTTATGATGGCCTTCATTCTGTTACGGAGCAGGTAGTCAACGTACTGGTAAATGAAGGCACATACAAGAATATGCCGGGATTCGAGCAGCTCAGTGAAGTGGATGCTAAGAAATCTCTGCTGGCCGTTTATGACATGATGATAAAGAGACTGCCTGCGTATATCGCTGCAGCATCTCTTGCGATCTCATATTTTGACTATATCATGCTTTCGAGGAGCATCAGAAAGCGGCAGCCTGCTCAGATCATGCCGCCCTTTCGTGATTTCAACTACCAGGGAAACGTTTTCCTGCCGATGATCCTGATGCTTCTGGCATCCTGGCTCATAGGGAGATCCGGAGGGACATCTGCAGAGATCCTTTATCTGAGCATCAATTACATTTTTGATATCGTCTTCGGCATACAGGGTGCATCGACGATATTCACACTATGTTATGTCAGGAAATGGCCGAAGGCTGTGGCAGTGATCACTGTCATCGTCTTCTGGAATATATATATACTCAGACAGGCACTAGTCATACTTGGAATGTTCGATCTTGTGATCGGTATGAAGCGGATGCTGTATGCCAGAGCAGATCAGAATAACAGAAAGTAACAGGTAAGCATTATGTATGTAGGACGACTTGAGAAAGTCCTTGCCGCATATACACCTTTGGGAATGTGTTCCGTCAATATGCAGGGCAAGGTAACGAGAGCGAGCGAAAAGATCGAAGAGGTCTTCAAGTATTCGGCCATCGAAGGGTCGGATATCTTTGCGCTGACAAGACTCAGGATGAGTGACATTATCGAGGCTGCCAAGGCCGACCGGTCGCTGTACTACGACAACGGAGATAACTATTTCAGAGTGCGGAGTTTCGTGCTTGGGCCGGGAGAATTGGACGAAGAGAACGGCGCGATCCTTTTGTACTTCATAAACGAGACGCCATTTAAGCAGCTGAAGGAACTCTACAATGACAATATGGTCTGCGTGGCCCTCCTCATGATCGACAACTACGACGAGCTCACGAGCCGCGCCGGGGAAGAGGGAGAGATGAACGCAGCCGCTGAGATCGACAGAGTCATCCGCCGCTGGGGCGCGGAGATGGATGCGGCCGTGGCGAGATACAGAGCCCACATGTACGAGATCATCTTCAGCTTCAAGAACTTCCGGCAGCAGAGGGAGAAACGGTTCGACATCCTGGACAGAGTCAAGGAGATCGAGACGGAAGCGGACTTCCCGGTTACGGTCAGCATCGGCGTCGGTATCTGCGGCAAGACCATCGCGGAGAACGAAAGTTACGCGGATGCGGCGCTGGACCTTGCGAGAGGTCGAGGCGGCGACCAGGCCGTGGTGAAGAATATAAACGAACTGGAGTATTTCGGAGGCAAATCCCAGAGCGTCGAGAAGAGCAACAAGGGCAAGTCCCGCGTCATCGCCCACGCTTTGAAGGCCCTGATCAACCAGTCGGACAGAGTGTTCATCATGGGACACAAGAATCCGGATATGGACTGCTTCGGTGCCTCCATGGGCATCAACAGAGTGGCCAAGCATATGGACAAGGAAGCCTATATCGTTCTGGGTGAGTACAATGCGGCGCTGGATGCCATGGCAGAGGATGCCAAGGCGTCGGCGGACTTTACCATCATCTCACCGGAGCGGGCCCAGAGCCTCATTACGCCGGAGTCCATGGTCATCATCGTGGATACGCACCGGCCGATGCTGGTGGAGTCCATGGAACTGGTGAACATGGCGAAGAGAAAGGCCATCATCGACCACCACAGGATGGCAGAGGACGCCATCAGCGATGTGGAACTTTCGTACATCGAGTCCTACGCATCCTCCGCATCAGAACTGGTGGCGGAGATCGTCCAGTACGCATGCGACAGGAAGGCCCTCACCGTGACGGAAGCCAACGGACTTCTGGCGGGTATCATGGTAGATACGAACCGGTTCGCCGTCAAATCCGGCGTGCGGACTTTCGAGGCTGCGTCATGGCTGAAGAGAAGAGGGGCAGATCTGGCCAAGGTAAGAAAGTTCTTCCAGGGCGACTCGGAGTCCTTCATGCTCAAAGCGCAGTGCATTTCGGAGGCGGAGTTCTACGATGACGGCATCGTCATGAGTGTCATGCCGGGGGAAAACATAAACGCACAGATCCTGAACTCTCAGGTGGCGGACGAACTGCTTACCGTAAAAGGTGTGAAGGCCAGCTTCGTCGCAGGGTACAACGACAGCGGCAGGACGACGGTAAGCGCGCGCTCTTTGGGAGAGATCAACGTCCAGGTCGTCATGGAACGGTTCGGCGGCGGAGGCCATCTGAACACGGCCGGTGTGCAGCTGGACGTACCACCGGAGGAGATCCTGGGAGATATCAGAGAATTTTTAAATACTATTTTAACGCAGAACTAACACATTAGGAGGATAAAATGATAGTAATACTTTTGAAGGATGTTAAGGGAAAGGGCAAAGCCGGTGACGTTGTGAAGGTCAATGACGGATATGCCCGCAATATGCTTCTTCCGAGAGGCCTTGCCCAGGAAGCAACTGAAGGGAACATCAGGAACCTGGAGAAGCAGAAGGCCATCGCAGCGGAGAAGAGAGCCGCAGAAGAAGCGAAGGCTCGTGAGCAGAAGGAGATGCTGGAGAAGATCACTTTGAACATCAAGACAAAGGGTGGCGACAGCGGCAAACTCTTCGGCTCCATCACTTCAAAAGACATCGCGGACGCTTTGAAGGAGCAGGAAGGCATCGACATCGACAAGAAGAAGATCGACATGCCGGCACCGATCAAGACGGCCGGCGACAGCGAAGTGACGCTGAAACTCTTCACCGGCGTGAACGCCAAACTCAAAGTAAACGTAAGCATTTAACGGAGTTTTCGGAGGAAAACCATGGAAAATATCCAGACGACAACGGAAGGAAGAGTGCCGCCCCACAGCCCGGAGGCAGAACGCTCTGTGCTGGGAGCCGCCATGCTTTCAGAGGATGCGCTCCTTGAAGTGGCAGAACGGGTCAAGCCGGAGGACTTCTATGACCAGAACCACGGGGAGATCTTCAAGACCATACTGGAACTCTACCGCAGGGGCGTATCGGTGGATATCCTCACCGTGTCCGAAGAACTGAAGAAGCATGGCAGCCTGAGCATGGTAGGGGGAAGATCCTACATCGCTTCTTTGTCCTCCGCCACTCCGACCACCTCCAACGCCGCAGAGTACGCAAAGATCGTCGCGGAGAAATCCTCCGTGCGGAAGCTCATCGCCACCGCAGACGATATCGTGACGAAGGGCTACGAGGACAGCATGGAAGCAGGCCAGATGCTGGACTACGCAGAGAGCGGGATCTTCGAGATCTCCCAGTCCAGACAGAGGGGCAAATACACCCACATCCAGGAAGCGCTGCTTTCGAACATCGACACCATCGACAAGGCATCCCAGATGGAAGGGGGCCTGACGGGAATAACGACGGGATTTGTGGACCTGGATGCGAAGACGTCCGGTCTTCAGAAGTCCGACCTCATCATCCTGGCAGCAAGACCTGCCATGGGTAAGACCGCTTTCGCGCTGAGCATCGCGAGAAATGCCGCCGTCAAGGGCGGAGCATCCATCATGATCTTCAGCATGGAGATGGCGAAGGAACAGTTGAGCCAGAGACTTCTCTCCATGGAGGCCAAGGTGGAGCTTCAGAAACTCAAGACGGGACGCCTCGAGCGCCGGGACTGGGAAGACATCAACGTCGCCATCGACGTGCTTTCGGGGACGAACATCCACATCGATGATACGGCAGGCATCAGCATCATGGAGATGAAGAGCAAATGCCGCAGGCTCAAGGCAGAGAAAGGTCTGGACCTTGTGATCATCGACTATCTGCAGCTGATGAATCCGGAAGGAAGAGCCGATTCCAGAACACAGGAGATCTCAGTGATCTCCAGGAACCTCAAGCTCCTGGCCAGAGAACTGGACTGCCCTGTGCTCGTACTTTCACAGCTTTCCAGAGCCCCGGAGATGCGAACGGATCACAGGCCGATGCTCTCGGACCTGAGAGAATCAGGGTCCATCGAGCAGGACGCAGACATCGTTATTTTCCTTTACAGGGATGAGTACTACAACAAAGAAACAACCGAGAAGCCGGGCGAGTGCGAAGTGATCATCGCCAAGCACAGAAGCGGCCCGACAGGCAGCATAGACGTTTCGTGGATCGAGCGTTACACCCAGTTCAAGGACAAGGCGTCCGGGATGCTGCCATAGATGAAGCGGGAGGATGAGATGGCATTCCGTCACGAAAAGACCAGCGACCTTTTTCTCATGGAGACAAGCGTCGAGAACATGTTCATAAATGAATATATGGCAACTGCGCCGGGAGATTTCGTGAAGGTATATCTCATTGCCCGGATGTACGCAGATGCGGGACTTGACGTGACGAATGACGATATCGCAAAGAGTCTCGGCATCGATATAGAGGACGTGCTCAAAGCATGGACGTACTGGGACAGAAAGAGCGTCATCCGCAAAGTGATGACGGAGGGCGCAAACAAGCTGGAGTACGATGTGGAATTCACCAGTCTCCGGGAGCAGCTCTACGGCAGCAAGGCCGTGAAGGTCTCCAGGGAGCAGAGTTTCCAGGAGTCCATGGCAGATACGGCGATCCAGGACATGCTGGCGCAGATCGAGCAGATGACAGGGACGGTCATGAACGGCACCGAGGTGACGGAGATCGTCAGCTGGCTCACGGACTACAACATCAGTCCGGAAGTGGTCGTCTGCGGATATAAGTACAGCCTGGACAGGAAGAAAAAGAACATCAAATACGTTGAAGCGGTGATCAGAGGCTGGGTAGAAGAGGGCCTTCTCACCGTGGAAGATATCACGAAGAAGATCGGCGAAAACGACAAGAAGAATTTCCTCTACAAGAGGGTGTTCAAGGCCCTGGGATTCAACAGGAACTCCACCGAAGAAGAGCGGAGGATCATGGACACCTGGTTTGAGGACATGGACTTCTCCATCGAAAAGGTGCTGGAGGCATGCAGGAAGACGTCGGGGATCTCAAGCCCGAATATCAATTACGTCAACAAGGTGCTGACGAGCTGGTATGAAGAGCAGAGCGGGAACCTCAAGGGCGGCAAACGGACGGATGTCACCACAGGAGAAGTGAGCAAATACTACGAGATGCTCAGAGAAAAGGAAGAACAGGAAGCCGAAAAGCGGAGAGCCGAAGTATACAGGAAGGTGCCCCGCATAAAAGAGATCGAAGAGACCTTAAGTGCGTCGGCCGCTGAGATGGCGATGCTCATCGTGAGCAACAGAGCCGACAAAGATCAGATCAGCGAGAAGATGCGGCGCAAGACAGAAGAGTTGAACATAGAAGAAGCATTCCTCCTCACGGACAATGGGTTCGATGTGGACTACATGGAGGTAAAATACACTTGCGATAAATGCAAGGACACAGGAGTGCTTGAAACAGGAGAAAGATGCCAATGCTATGGAGAGGTGACCAGGGAGAAGATAGACCTGGCAATGAAAGCGAAAAATTGAATAACAATGACACTCCTTCCGTAGTGCATGACGATAAAGAGACCTCCCGGGAACTGTCCCGTGAGGAGCTTCTTGCTGCCAGCCCTGAGGCAAGAGCGATGTATGAGAAACTCCAGAGCCTCAGGACAAGTGTGGACTCCATAAAGCACCAGCCGGAGCACGAAGTGAAAGAAGCAGCTCCCGTAAAGGATGTGATCGAATCCATCGAAGCGGAGTCGAGGGCGGCAGAAGAAAGACTGAGAGAACGAGCAGAAGAGGAAGCGAGAAGAGCCCGTCAGGAAGCCCAGGAAAAGGCTTTAAAGGAGGCTTTGAGAAAGAAGGAAATCGAGGAAGCCAGCCGCCGTGCGGCAGCGAAGAAACGCGAAGCGGAGAGGCTGCGCCTCGAGGCAAAGGAAGCCAGCCGGCGTGCCACCATGGCCTCGGTAGCCCAGTCTTCGGACGTGGAAGAGATGATCGCGCTGCAGAGCGCATCAAGACGCGCCGAGGACATCGAGAAAGAAAAGCAGGAACTTTTGCGCAAAGAGAAGGCCGAGAAGGATCTGAACAGCTACGTTTCCACGGAAGAGCTGACCAGTCTCAGAGACGACCTGAAGGGCACGAAGGATTCCCAGAACCAGACCCTCGATGCGATATGGGGCATCGCAGAAGACGCCACCATGAGGCTCAATCAGCAGCAGCAGGAGGAGATCAGAAGACTGACCCAGGCCCAGGAAGAAGCCAAGGCTGCAAGAGACCGGCAGCGCAGAGAACTGAAGGAAGAACTGCAGCGCAGCAGAGCCAGAAGGAAGGCAGAGGAGATCGCCGCCATCCAGGCCCAGCAGCGCAAAGAAAAGAATAACAAAAAGGCGGCAGCCGCAAGAAAAGAAGAACTCAGAAGACACCATAGGGAAGAAGAGGCAAGACTTGCGGCCGAGAAGAGAGCCAGAGCCGTTGAAGCGGCCATAGCCAAGCGGGCGAGAGCCGAGAAGGAAGCCCAGGAAAAGCTGGCGAGAAACCTTGCAGCAGCGAAGGCGAAGGAAGAAAGGAAGGCCAGAGAGCTGGCCGCCAAGAAAGCCAGAGAAGCAGAAGAAGCAAGGATAAAAGAAGAAAGAAAAGAAAAGGCGAGACAGCTGTGGCGTGAGCGTGATGCCAAGAGGCAGGAGAAGAGACGGAAGAAACTTCTCGAGAAGCAGCGCGAGCAGGAGCAGAAGAAAGCCCTGCGGCAGGAGATCGCCAGATATAGACGCGCCAAGAAGGAAGCAGAGAACGAAAGATCGCGCCTCAAGCAGATCAGAGAAGACGACGCCGCTTTGGGCGGTGGTCTCGTAACGGTCCACGATATCACCATCAAGACCGAGATCAACAAGCGTGAGAACATCAGACTCAGGGACCTTCTGGGTATCAAGACGAAGGAAGAGCGAAATGCGGCGACGGAAGAAGAGCGCATGGCTCTCAGGCTGGAGCGTGAGTACAGGCGTGAGGACGCGAGAGCGAAGTTCTCCTTTAACAACATGCTCAGCCTCCGGACGTGGCAGAACAGCCGCACCGGTAAGGCCGTGGCGAGGTTCGGCAAATTCTGCGACAGACACAAGACCGGCCTGATCACCACGTCGGCAGCCATCGCCACCGTACTGGTATGCAGCGCGGCAGTCTTCAACTACTGCACCGCTTTCGAATATTCATATAACGGCACCGCTTTGGGTATCGTCGATAATAAGGATGACGTGCTGGCTGTTACGGAGCTCGTTGAAGGAGCCATGTCGCAGGAAAACAATATGAACGTCATCATCAAAGCGGATGACATCACCTTCAAGCGCGTGTCCATCATCGGCGGAGCCGACGTGGATTCCACGGAGGACGTGCTGAAGAGACTGACGTACATGGGTGACTTCAAGGTAGCGTCCTACGGGATCTACGTGGATGGAGTCAAGATCGGCGCCGTCCAGGCGAAGGAAGATGCAAAGGATGTCCTTCAGGATATCAAGGACCTCTACACCTCGAAGGCCGAGGAGTCGGAAGTCGAGGAAGCCGTATTCCTCGAAAGTGTTGAAGTCAGACGGTGCAGCACGAAGCTGGAAAACCTCCACACGGAGAAAGACATGCTGTCGGTTCTCACCACCGACACCGACAAGGAAACGGTGCATACCGTGATCGCCGGCGAGACTTTGGAAAATATCGTCGACGAGTTCGGCACATCGAAGGCGAAGGTCCTGCGGGATAATCCGGGCCTGCCGGAATCCGGTGCCATCGACGCCGGAACACCTGTCATCATCAAAGAGAAGGCACCTCCTGTGACGGTCAAGATCACGGAGAAGATCGGATACAAAGAGACGATACGCTACACCACCGAGACGACGAAAGACGATGAAATGTACGAGGGTGACGACGTCATTACTCAGGAAGGTAAGAACGGCCGCAAAGAGATCTCGGCGCGCATCGTAACGGTGAACGGCGATACGATCGAAACGGACATTCTTTCTGAGAAGGTGACGAAGAAGCCTGTCACTAAGAAGATCACGGTGGGAACCAAGGAGAGACCGCCTACAGTGGGCGACGGCAACTTCTCCTGCCCGATCCACGACAGATTCCACAAGACGACGGGATTCCAGATGAGATGGGGAAGGTTCCACAAAGGTGTCGACCTGGCATGCCCGACGGGCACACCTGTATATGCTGCAGACGGCGGAACCGTTGTGACGGCCAGCTACAAGCCATCCTACGGAAACCTGGTAGAGATCGATCACCAGAACGGGTATCTGACGAAATATGCCCACAACAGCAAGATCATCGTGAACGTGGGCGACAAGGTGTATGAAGGACAGAAGATCGCAGAGGTCGGAAGCACCGGAAACAGTACCGGTCCGCACTGCCACTTCGAAGTCCGGGATCACGACGTACCGAAGAACCCGCTGGACTTCATATCGCTTAGTCAATAGAACAAAAGAACCCCAGAGACTGTCTGAGCCATAACGGCTTCAAGCGAGTATCTCTGGGGTTTTATCATGCTCTGTTTAAAACTTTAGATCTGCCGCATTCTACAGTGCCGTAAGCTTGTAGCTCAGCACGAAATCCGGGATGGTGCAGTTCTTGTAAAAGGCGTTCTTCACTCGCTCCAGTGCCAGGGCGCCGTTGCTCAGGCTCTGGGTCGGCAGGAGAACGAGGAACTGCGACGGGCCGTAACGGGAGATGGTGTCTCCTTTTCTGAGGTTGAACTTCAGCGTCGCCTGAAGCATACCCATGATGCGGTCCAGCAGCATCGCCTCGGAGTCCGTGGTGGACTCGGTGGTCCTTGTGAGGGTCAGCACGCCCAGGAACATGGTGATGCCGAGCCGCTGAAGGTTACGCATGTTGATGTTGTAGATATCCCTGAAAATCGTGTAGTCGCAGACAAGGGCCGTTTTGTCGCCGTCGTCGTGCTTCAGATCCCGGGAGACCGCCTCCAGCACAGCCTGGGAATTGTACTCCGCCTGGAGCTGCTTCTTGTAGAAGTCCAGCATCCCCTCGGAAGGGTCGAACCCCGGCAGCGGATTGTGGGCGCTCACTGTGTAATTATAGTGGTTCATGGCCTCCATCTTCATGTCCAGAGCGATCATGGCATTCATCAGCTCCAGATTCAGCTTCGTGTCGAACTGATCGATCTCCAGCGCCCGTCTGGCGATGCGCAGGATCTCCTCGTGCTGGCCGGCGTCGGTGAGAAGCTCGATGTATTTGTGGGCCGTCGCCAGGTACAGATTGTGATACTGCAGACTCTTTGGAACGAGCCAGGCACCGCTTTCCACGCCGGAGAGCAGCTCCCCCTGATACAGCGCGAAGACTTCCTCG
>CAMOWO010000011.1 GCA_946628525.1 uncultured Bacillota bacterium
CGGCGGCAGCCGAAGCGGTAGTTGCCGCAGAAACGACGGCAGCCAAGACACCGGCCGCAACAACGACAGAAGAGAAGGTTGGTTGATCCATGGGACTGAAGAGTAGCGTCCTGAAGGCAGGGACACTGGCTCTGAGATTCCTCTACGCACCCATGAAGATGGGGCCGATGAAGGACAGAGTCGTCATCATATCGAGACAGAGCGATAAGCCCACTCTCGACATAAGACTGATCAGAGACTGGATGAGGGAGAACCATCCGGAGATCCCCTGCGTCACCCTTTGCAGGAAACTGGAAGGTACCGGCAAGCTCTCCTACGCCATGCATATGTTCGCTCAGATGCGCTTTCTGGCCACCAGCCGCGTCGTCCTGCTGGACGGATACTGCATCGCGGCAAGCGTGCTCAATCACAGAGAAGAGACGACGATCGTCCAGATGTGGCATGCCCTGGCCGCCATCAAGAAGTTCGGATATCAGAGCATCGGCAAGGCCGGAGGCAGAAGCCCGGAAGTCGCCGAGGCGCTGAAGATGCACAGAAACTACGACTACATCACCGCACCGTCGGAGGCAACGGGCAAGCACTTTGCGGAGTGCTTCGGAGCAGACACGGACAAACTCGTGTACCGGGCTCTTCCGAGAGTGGACGAGATCTTAAGACCTGACAGGATCATCCCTCAGGGGATCGATGATGTGGAGACGTTCCGGTCCTTCATGCGGGAGCGGTTTTCCATCCCGGAGGACAAGGAGATCCTTCTCTATGTGCCGACCTTCAGAAGAGACCGGCAGGTGGAGATCGGAGGCCTTGCAGAGGCAGTAGATCCTGCGCGGTTCGTGCTGGTGGTGAAGCTTCATCCGCTCTTTGATGAGCAGCAGATGAAGCAGGATGCGGCAGAGGGACTGCAGATCATCATGGACAGGGAATTCACGTCGTATCAATGGCTCACCGTCTGCGACAGAGTCGTCACGGACTACTCGGCCCTCGGCGTAGAAGCAGCCCTCACCGGCAAACCTTTGTATTATTACGTTTACGATATCGATGAATATGAGCGCTCCGTGGGACTCAACGTGGATCCTTTGGAGGAGATGCCGTCTGCTTCGGCTGTCACGCCGGAGAAGATGAGGCAGGTCCTCGATGCGGAGTACGATTATTCAGAGCTTGAGAGATTCAGAGACAAATACGTTTCTGTAGATACAGATAACTGCACGGAAGATCTTGGAGAATTTCTGGTGCAGCTGATGAAGGAATCAAATGACTGAGACTTTGAACAAACCTGCCGGCAGCAGGCTCAAAAACACCCTGATCGTCGTGGGCGGATACACCCTCGTGTTCGGGATCATATGTGCGGCTGTTTTTGGGGTGTTCCTGAATACAGGCAAATCCCTGATCAACATCTACGATGCCTATGACCAGGGATACTTCTGGACCGTGGAACTCAAAAAGAACATGATGAGCTTCCTGGACGGAAACGGCTATCCCGGCTGGTCCTGGAGCAAGGGTCCGGGCTTCGAGGTGAAGACCATCACGGATCCCTTCGCCCTGATCGCAGCGGCCTTCCCCTTCGGGATGACGGAGCTGGGGTATTCGGTGGCCATCCTGGCGAGACTCTACTTCACGGGACTTGCGTTCGCGGCCTTCGCCAAGGAAGTGTCCATGAGCAATTTCCAGGCGGTCACCGGGGGAATGTGCTACGCGTTCTCGGCATGGGTCATCAACGTTGCGCTGATCCAGGCACAGTTCATCAACGTGATCTCGCTGCTGCCGATCCTGATGCTGTCCATCGACAGGACGTACAAAGGCAAATCACCGCTGCTCTTCATGCTGACGGTGGCGGCCACGATGATCAGCAGCATCTACCTGGCTTACATGGTGGGGATCGTGACGGTGGTCTACATCCTGCTGCGGTACTTCACCTATTGCGAGAAGGCAGGCCTTCTCGATTACATCAAAAAAATCGGGCTGTTCATCCTTTATGGTCTTGTGGGCATCGCCATCTCAGCGGCGGTGATCGTATCCACCGTGCAGATCCTGATGGGCGCATCCACAGGTCACAGCGGTGTGTCCTACGAGACCTTCAACGACGACTTCTTCAGAGAGATGGGAAATACCTTCCTCTCAAAGGGTGAGCGGTTCCCTTACGGATATCTGGGGGTCCCTGCAGCTGCCATGATGGTGGTCTTCGCAGGGTTCAGGCATTTCTCCTTCCGGAGAACGAACCTGATCATGCTTCTGATCCTGGTGGCCATGATGCCGTTCCCGTTCTTCAGTTCCATGTTCAACGGGTTCGGATACGTGACGGGACGGTGGTACTTCCTCATCCTGTTCTTCCTCATCTGGACGGCAGCAGAAGCACTGGATCCTGATAAGCTGGCAACACCGGCAAATCTGGTCATCACCGGGATCGGCCTTTGCCTCGTCATCGGGGCCACCTTCGGAGAGGCTTATCTGGACATGAACGGCAACTACACTGGTTCGTCCTTCAAGTTCCTCTGCGGCAGTCTGGCGGCGGCAGCCTGCGTCTATGTGATCCTTCTTCTGGGGATCAAAGGTCTGGTGCCGCTGAAGCTGAGACAGCTGGGGATCATCGCGGTCATCGGCCTGGCACTGATCTACTCATGGTCCGGCACCATGTCGATCTATGAGAAGCACTTCGTGGATCAGGGACAGATCGACAACTCCCTGAAGGCCTCCACCCAGCGGGCCGGTGCCATGATCGAAGACGACAGTTTCTACCGCATCGACCAGGTGGACGGGATCAATATAGACCACAACGCGGAGCAGCCGGCCAACGAGAATCTCTGGTGGGGGACGAAGACTTTGTACCTCTACGATTCCAAAGTGCCGTCGCGCCTCTCAGAGTTCAACCGCATCATGGGCAATAACTACGGCTATTCCAAGAGAGTCTACGTGCTCTCCAACGGACAGCGCATGGGTCTGGACTTCCTCTACGGCGTGAAGTACTTCTTAGGAGACGATGAGGTAAACGGCAGAACGGACTCCGACGAGTTCGCAGGATACGGCTTCAGCAAGTACAAGACTCTTGACGGCGTCCACGTGCTGAAGAACAAGTACGCATCCGGCCTCGGCTTCGGATATGACAAAGTGATCACGGAATCGGAGTTCCTCAAGCTCTCCAGAAACGAGAGAGAGCAGGCAATCCTCCAGGCCATGGTCGTGCCGGATGACAAGATGGGCCTCGTGGGAAACACGAAGGTAATAAAAGCATCGGAGATCCGCAAGGACATCGACAATATCCCGTGCAGGATCGGAGAGTCGGACGGCGTCACCATCAAGGGCAAGACCATCAAGGTGGACAAGGAAGACGGCTACGTGTTCCTCTATCCTGAGAAGCCGGTGACCAATTGCCAGATGGTGCTCTCGGCAGACAATCTGCTCAGAGTAAATGAGGACGGCGAGGAGATCGGCGACTTCTACTTCAAGGCCAGCTCCGGGACGAGAACGGCGGCGGCCAACAACAAGAAGAACAACCAGACCATCGCCGGCATCAAGGATTACGACCTGAATCTCGGATACTACGAGGACTTCAAGGGAAGACTCAAAGTCCGGTTCAAGCAGACGGGAAACTATACATTCGACAGACTCTACATCAGCGCCATGAAGGTATCGAACTACGACAGGTATGCCAAGGCAAGACTTGAGACGAAGTACGACATCAGCCAGTATGATGCAGAGCACGTCAAGGGCACAGTGGACATGGCCAAAGAAGGACTCGTGTTCTTCTCCATCCCGGCATACACCAACTGGGAAGTGTACGTGGACGGAGAGAAGGCCCAGCCACTGACCAACGCCAACATCACGTTCATGGCCGTCCACACAGACAAAGGCCACCACGAGATCGAACTGGTGCACAAAGTAAGGCATATCGATGCGGCGAGGATCGTTTCTGCGGGAGCCCTCCTTGCAGCCATCATCATAGGCATAATCGTTTTCATAAGAAACAGGAGAAAATCAAATGAAAAAGGTGATAACATACGGTACATTCGACCTTCTTCACTATGGACACGTTAACCTTCTGGAGAGAGCCAAGAAACTGGGCGACTACCTGATCGTAGCCATCTCCACCGACGAGTTCAACTGGAACATGAAGCATAAGAAGTGCTACTTCACATATGAGGAGAGAAAGCGCCTCGTGGAAGCCATCCGCTACGTGGACCTGGTGATCCCGGAAGAAAGCTGGGAACAGAAGACGAGAGACGTAGAGGAGTTCAAGGTGGACACATTCGTCATCGGCGATGACTGGGAAGGCAAGTTCGACTTCCTGAAGGATCAGTGCGAAGTGGTGTACCTTCCGAGAACACCGGAGATCTCAACGACACAGATAAAGAACGATCTGAACAAGAAATAGGGACAGAGAAATGAGCAGGATAACGAAAAGGATCCGCGATTACCGCGGCAAGGCCACAAGAATGAAATACGTGTATGCAAGCTTTTGCGAGGAATACTCCATCGAGCATGGTCTCGTCCTTTTTGAATCCTTTCACGGAAGAGATCTCTCCGACTCACCGCTGTACATCATGAAGGCTCTGATGGAGATGGACACCGAGGGAAAGTACGACATATACTTTGCCACGGCCAATGAACCGGAGCACAGGAAGACAGCGGAGGCCATGGGCCTTGATGTGAAGCTCGTAGACATCTATTCCGACGAGTATGCCAGGATCCTCGCCACGGCAGAATACCTGGTAAACAACAGCTCTTTCCCGGCCTACTTCGTCAGAAGAGAAGGCCAGCACTACCTGCAGGTATGGCACGGCACGCCGCTGAAGACGTTGGGCAAGAAGATGCGCATGGGCATGGAGTCCATGTACAACGTGCAGCACAACTTCCTTCAGGCAGACATGCTCCTCTTCCCGAACGAGTTCACCAGAGACGCCATGATGGGGGACTACAACCTGAATGATCTCTATACAGGCAAAGTGGTGCTCTGCGGCTATCCGAGAAATGTGATGTTCTCCGAGGAGCACGAAAAACTTGATGGGAGCACCGTATCTCTTGCCTACATGCCGACATGGCGGGGACAGAGCAACAGCGACATCCGGACGGATGATTACGAAGTCCAGGTGAGGGAGATCCTGGAGAAGGTGGATGAGGCCCTCACAGATGACAAGACGCTCTACGTGAACTTCCACCCGATCGTTGCCGACCAGATCAGACTGGAGGACTACGATCACATCAAGCCATTCCCGGAAGGAATGGACAAGTACGAGTTCCTGGCCCACACCGACGGACTCATCACGGACTACTCCAGCGTGTTCTTCGACTACTCCATCACGGGAAAGCCCGTGACACTCTTCATGTACGACTACGAGGAGTACATGGAGGACAGGGGGATGTACCTGGACATCAGGAGCCTTCCGTTCACGAAAGTGTACGACACGGAGACCCTTTGCGAGAACCTAAGAGCCGGGAAATACGGGGACACTTCCTACAGGGAGGATCCGGCGTACGCGGACCGGTTCATCAAATACGACTCCCGTGATGCGGCGGAGAAGATGGCGAGACTCTTCTTCGAAGGCGATGCGGGAGACCTTCAGGTGGAGGATAAGAGCAGCAACGCCTCCAGACATTTCAACGTGGTCCACGCAGAAAAGGTGAAGACCGCGGAAGGTGTGGATCGGATCATGGCAGAGACGGATCCGGGAAAGGATCTGGTGGTGTTCGCCAGAAAGAACTTCGGACCGGAGCTTAGCAGCCATCTTTATGACAACTACCTTGACCGTTCCAATTTCCTCTTCACGGTGAACTCCGTGCCGAGGACGGTCAGGGAAGACATCCTTCAGAAATTCGACAAAAAGATAAAGAAGGAGATACACAACAGAGACCTGAAGCGCTGCTTCGGGAGCATCGTCATCGACGGGGAGCGCCGGGAATCGGCGGCGGCCTCAGCGGGGACGGTGACGGATCTGGACACGCAGGATACGAGGGTATATGTGAGTGCGGATCTGCAGTACGGCGTGAAGCCGGAGGACGTACAGCGCGTGATCCTGAAGCTGCGAAGCGACGTGGACACAGTGGAGTACGAGTTTTTCTATGAGCTCCAGGATGGGAGCATCACCTGCGAACTGGATTTCTCAGGGCTTGATCTGGACGGCATCTACTGGGACATGCTGGTGGATACGGGAGAGAAGCAGCTGAGGCTGGATCTTCCGGGCAGGATCAAGAAGAGACTCAAGACAGGGTGCGTCCAGTGCGAACTGGGAGATGAGATCATCTTCCCGCACATCACCATCGAAGGCCAGCTGGCCTTCACCCACAGAGAACTGACACCGTACGACGGATGGAGCACGAGGATAAGGGAGACCATCGCGGTGCTCATCGTGAAACTTTTCGGGAAGAAACTGGCCGAGAAGAAGATCTGGCTCGTATTCGAGAAATTCTGCCAGATGGCCCAGGACAACGGGTACTACTTCTTCCGGTACTGCATGGAGGAACTTCCGGAGGAACAGAAGAAGAACATCTACTACGTGATGAAGCCGGATGCGGCGGACTGGGACAAGGTGGCCGTCTACGGAGGCCACGTGCTGAAGTTCATGAGCATCAAGCACCTGGTATACGCCATGGCGGCAGAGGTCTACGTGGGCTCCGACTCCAAGAAGCACCTCTACATATGGAGGCCGAAACCGAACAGGGTATCCTCCAGGCTGCGCAAGAAGAAGATCCTCTTCCTGCAGCACGGAGTGACGGCTTTGAAGCGGGTAGACGGGATCTTCGGCAAGCACGGATCCAGTCCGATGACCCACTTCACCACCACGTCGGAGTACGAGCAGAAGATCATCACGGAGAACTTCGGCTACTCAGAAGAAGACGCCCCTGTCCTTGGATTCACAAGGTGGGACGTGCTGGAAGATACGTCGAAGGAAGACGACCGTCTGATCCTCGTGATGCCGACATGGAGATCCTGGCTGGAGGAACGTACGGCAGAAGAATTCAAAAACAGTGACTACTACAAGCAGTACATGGCCCTCTTCACCGACCCGAGACTGGGCAGACTCCTGGAAGAGAAGGATGCCAGGATGATCTTTTACATCCATCCGAAGTTCCGGGACTACCTCGGTGAGTTCGTCATAGACAACGAGAGGATCCAGCTCATACCGTTCGGCCAGACACCGCTCAACGCCATCATGCGCGACTGCAGGATGCTCATCACGGACTACTCCAGCGTCTGCTGGGACGTCTACTACATGGGCAAGCCGGTCCTGTTCTATCAGTTCGACTACGACATGTACATGAGCACCCACGGAAGCTACATGGACATGACGACGGAACTGTTCGGACCGCGCTACTTTGACAGCGGAGCACTGATCGAGGGAATGGCGGAAGTCCTCGACCGCGACTTCAGAGAAGATCCGGAGGCTGCGGCGAAGAGAGGGCAGTACTTTGCATACATAGATAACGATAACAGCAGGAGGACATATGAATACCTCAAGAGACGAGGCTATTAGGAAGACCCAGGACGTACTTCTTGAGATCCTCAAGATGTTCGACAGGGTCTGTTCCGATAACGACATAGAATACTTTCTGGCAGGTGGTTCGTGCCTCGGAGCGATCCGTCACGAGGGGTTCCTGCCATGGGATGATGATATCGATCTCTACATGAAAGCCAGCGAGTGGCAGGACAAAAAAGAGATCCTGATGGAGAAGCTGCCGGAGCAGTACGAACTGATCTGCAGCGAGACGGACGAGTCCTACACGAATCCCGTCATCAGGATCTGCGACAGCCAGACCACGCAGATCTCCCGCTCCAGGATCGCAGACAAAAGCGGCAAGGGCGTGGTGATCGAGATCTTCCTTCTGGATCCGCTTCCGGAGGATGAGGAAGGCTACAAAGAGTACCACGACGATTTCTGGATGTACTGCGAGCTCATGTCCGAGCGAAAGATGATGAGCACCGACCACGTACAGATCCAGGATGAGACGGAGGAACTTTACTACAAACTGAAGAAAGACATCGCAAGAGACGAGCGCGAGAGCGTCCTGGGAGCACTGGAGGCGAGACTCTTCAAGTTCTCCGAGGAAGAGTGCAGCCGGTACCATCTGCGGTGGGCGGCCCACTGGATCGAGTTTCCGGTCGCCGCTTTTGCAAAGGCGGTGCGGGGGAAATTTGAAGACACGTATATGCCGGTTCCCGTCGGGCACCCGGGGGTCCTGTATGGGGAGTACGGCGATGACTGGATGATGATCCCGGATGTGGACAATGTCTGGAGCCACGATACGATCCAGAACCTGGAGGTGCCGTACAGCGAATACGAGAAGGCCTACGAGGGGAGCATCGACGTGGATTCCTTTGCGAAGGCCCAGGCAAAGAACAAGGAATACAAACTGGACCGGTTCTTCACCCACAGAAAGATGGACGCCTACAAGGCGGATCATCTGGAGGCGGTGGCGCTGTCCTGTCTTGGGCGAGCGGATTTCAGAGAGGTGTTCCTGCGGATACAGGAGCAGCTGTTCCGGTATCACAGGCTCATCGGCGTGAACGATTCCTTCCTGGAAGGAATGTTAAAAGAGAAGATCATCGCAGGAGATCTCAGGTTCGTGGACAAAGTCTCGAAACTCTATGAGGGAGAGGACCCCCGTGTCCTGGAGATCTTCGAGGACCTGAAGAAGCTGAGAAAGGTGAGAGGATACTACTTCACGGGAGAGGGGGCCGAGCACATCAAGGATGCCCTGAAGCTGACGAAGAAGTACCACAGCCAGATCAACATGGTGGAGTTCATCTGCCAGGTGCAGATCGAGCACAACGGAGCTGACAGCGACACCATGGAGACGGTGAACAAGGCCATCGACGTCTTCGGCAGAAGGCCGAGACTTCTGAAGATCCTTGCAGACGGATACCGATCCTCCGGAAGCAGAGAGGAAGCCGAGAAACTCTACAAGGAGATCCTGGAGTTCTCGAAGGACGGCATGGTGAATCTGGAAATAAAGAAACTCTTTGAGGAGGAAAACTTTGATGGAAGATAACAAGTCTCTTTCTCAGGTGCTCCTTGATGAATTCAGAGAGATCTGTGAAGAGAATGAAATAGAATATGAACTGGCATGGGGACCGGAATCCATCGGATGCGGCGTCTTCATGAGCATCTCCGGATGCAGGAAGTTCATGGCAGCAGTAGAAGAGAGTGGGGCGGAGCACCGGGCCCTGGAGTCCCGGGAAAACAGCCCGGCGTATCCAAACGATACCGTCCGGTACGTGAGAACGGACACCCTTTGCTACAACGTCTTAGACTATACGAACTACATAAACCACGGGATCTTCGTGGAGATCAACATCGTGAGAGGGCCCGCATCGGGCATGGCCGACAAGTTCTACCGGGCCTGCGAGCGGAGCATGATGAGAAAGTCCTACAGCTTCAAGGCGAAGGCACCAGGTAAGAACAGCGCCAGAGACGACAGGTTCTTCCGGTGGGGATGCCGGTTTGCCGGAGGCGAAGATGCCCTGAGAGTGAAGTGCTTCCGGCGGATGATGCAGCAGCAGGGTCCGGAGCTTGGAAGCGTGGACACGTCGAAACTCAAGGCGGTGAAGTACGGCAAGGAGTACTTGGACTACTGCATCGTCGAAGAAGATATCGACGGAGCCGCGTTTTTCGCCGATGCCGGGCAGACCATCGGGCAGCTTGAGGCAGAAGGCCTCAAAGAAGCGAGAGACGCCAAGGCGAAACTCGACAAAAAAAGAGAACAGAACGACCCGAACCTGAAGGAAGCGGCAGCCGGCTGGGAGGCCGTGCAGGCAGCAGACGAGAAGATCAGGGCGGAAGCGAAAGTAGAAGCAGAAACTGAACCAGAACCAGAAGAAACAGAAGGAGCTTGATGACCATGAAAGTACTAGTAACAGGTGGAGCCGGATTTATTGGAGCGAACTTCGTGTATTACATGCTGGAGAAACATCCGGACTACGATATCATATGCCTCGATTCCCTGACATACGCAGGGAACCTCAAGACGCTGGATGAGGCCATGAAGAACCCTCACTTCCGATTCGTGAAGGGAGACGTGACGGACAGAGAACTGGTCTTCGGACTCTTTGCAGAAGAACGGCCGGATATCGTCGTGAACTTCGCGGCGGAGTCCCACGTGGACAGATCCATCGAAGATCCCGGCGTTTTCCTGAGGACGAACATCCTGGGGACACAGGTCCTGATGGATGCCTCCAGAGAGTACGGCGTCAGCCGGTTCCATCAGGTGGGGACCGATGAAGTGTACGGAGATCTGCCGCTGGACAGAAGGGACTTGTTCTTCACTGAAGATATGCCGCTGACGGCCTCCAGCCCTTACTCTGCCTCAAAGGCTTCTGCAGACCTTCTGGTCATGGCATACCACAGGACCTACGGACTGCCGGTGACCATCAGCAGATGCTCCAACAACTACGGGCCGTACCAGTTCCCGGAGAAACTCATCCCGCTGATGATAAAGAATGCCCTTGCAGACGAGCCGCTGCCGGTATACGGCACAGGCTCCAACATCAGAGACTGGCTCTACGTCGAGGATCACTGCAAGGCCATCGATATGATCATACATGATGGCAAGGTCGGGGAAGTCTACAACATCGGCGGCCACAACGAGAGGAGCAACCTCCAGGTGGTCAAGACGATCCTGGCGCAGCTTGATAAACCCATCAGCCTCATCACCTACGTGGGAGACAGGAAGGGCCACGACCTGCGCTATGCCATCGACCCTGCCAAGATACACAGTGAACTGGGATGGCTTCCTGATACGAAGTTCGACGACGGCATCAGGCAGACGATCCAGTGGTACCTCGATAACCGCAGCTGGTGGGAAGACATCATCAAGGGCGATTATCAGGAGTACTACGAGAAGATGTACGGTAACAGATAAAAAGGGAGCCGGCTATGAAAGACGGAAAGAAAGTAGTAATAACCTACGGTACGTTTGATTTGTTCCACAGAGGTCACTACAACATCCTCAAGAGGGCAAAGGAATACGGCGATTACCTCATCGTCGGGGTGACGGGCGAAAGCTACGACATCGGCAGAGGCAAACTGTCGGTCCACGACAGCATCGCAGAGCGTATCAACAATGTCATGGATACAGGCCTGGTGGATCAGATCATCATCGAGGAGTATCTCGGACAGAAGATCAGGGATATCATCAAATACAACGTGGACGTCTTCGTCATCGGCGATGACTGGAAGGGCAAGTTCGACCACATCGCCAACTACTGCGAGCTCGTTTACCTTCCGAGGACGAAGGACATCTCCAGCACGCAGCTTCGAAACGAGCAGGACGTGCGCTACGACATCGGCATGATCACGGACCGAGAGGACGATAACCAGCTTACCAGGGAAGCCTCCATGGTGAGCGGATTCAGCCTGGCCGGCGTCTTCGCAGAGGACGCAGATCTCAGGCAAAGGGTCAGCGAAAGATTCGGGATCCCCGGCGTATACGAGGATGCGCAGTCTCTTGTGGCGGCCTCGGACATCGTCTTCGTCCAGACGGATATACCGGACAGATACCGGTTCATCAAGACGGCTTTGGAGGGCGGAAAACACGTCATCAGCGACATCCCGTTCTCTTTGGACCCTGAGAAGCACCGGGAACTGATGGAACTGGCAGAAGAAAAGAAACTGATCCTCATCAGCAACATGAAATTCTTCTGCACCCAGGTCTTCGCCCAGCTTCTGTGGCACATACACGGAGGCCTCATCGGAGACATCATCAGGATGGAGTGCTCCATCTCGAAGAAGGACACGTCCATCGACTACATGTTCCACGAACTGGCGGCCATGGCCATCAGCCCGATCGTCAAGTTCATGGGGGCCGGCTACAATGATTTCAAAAAAGACCTGGTCAAGGAGAACGGGCATCTGGAGTTCGCAGCCCTCATGCTCAACTACCCGAAGGGCCAGGCGGTCATCAACGTCGGTAACAGGATCAGGGTGGAGAACAAGATCGAGATCATCGGCACCCTGGGCACCATAAAGCTCGACGGAGACTGGTGGAGAGGCAACAACTTCACCTTCACCAGCATCGACGGATCGGAACCGAAGCAGTACAGCGTCAACTACGGCGGCAACGGCTTCCGGCTTTTGATCCGGGACATCCTGGGACTGATCAGAAATGGCGATCATATATATAAACTTTTCACGAACGAGGAACTCCTTACAGTGACTGAGATCCTTGAGAAGATAGAATAAGGAGGAGGATTATGGTAATCGGATACACGACAGGCGTATATGACCTTTTTCATATAGGTCACCTGAATCTGCTCAAGAACGCAAAGGGAATGTGCGACAAGCTCGTCGTCGGCGTCACCGTCGATGACCTGGTAACGTACAAAGGCAAGCACGCCATGATCCCGTTCGAGGATCGCATCGAGATCGTAAGGAGCATCAAATACGTGGATGCGGCCATCCCTCAGTACGACATGGACAAACTGACAGTATGCAAGAAGCTGGGCGCCGAAGTCCTTTTCGTAGGGGATGACTGGTACGGCACGGAGAAGTGGCAGCAGTACGAGAAGGAATTCAACGAAGCGGGCATCCGCATCGTCTACTTCCCGTACACGAAGGGCGTTTCATCCACGAAGATCTCCCAGGCCCTCAGCGCAGTAAGAAAGGATTGAGAATATGAAGATCGATAAGAATTTCTGCATGAGTTCCTACCTCATTTACAGATACCTCTGCAAGGAAGGCGTCTCCTTCACCGAAAAGTATCCCGCAAGGCTGGCAGACCACACCTTTGAACGGACACCGGTAAAGACGGCAGACGACCTCATCGCATTCATGAAGAAAGTGGTGGAGGAAGCCACGGCAGACGGCAAGGCAGC
>CAMOWO010000012.1 GCA_946628525.1 uncultured Bacillota bacterium
AGGTCTACGAGCGGTGTGCGGAGCTCATCAAAGAGGATTCCATCATCGGCGTTTCCGGGACCATCAATTTCAAAGAAGGCGAGGTGCCGAAACTGCTGGCGGACAACATCGTGCCGCTCAAAGAAATGGAAGTGCCGGAGGAGCATCACGAGAGCGCGCCGAGAAGACGGCAGGAGCCGGTGCAGGAGAAGCCGGAGGGCCTCGTGAAGATCAGGATCCCGGCGGAACTTGCAGACAACGTCCCGGCTGCTTTGGAAAAACTCAAAGCGGTCATGAGCAGGCACCCGGGCAAGTGTCAGAGCATCGTCTATCTGCCGGACGGCAGGTCGTTCAGGACGGACAGGAAGCTTTGGGTGGAGCCGGATGACGGGTTCAGACAAATGATCACGGGAATCGTAGGAGAAAGTAATTATAAAGGTTAGGAGATACGAAAAATGAAAAGAATTGGAGTACTTTGCAGTGGAGGAGACGCACCGGGGATGAATGCGGCGATCCGGGCCGCAGTGAGACAGGGCCTCAGTCTCGGCATGGAGGTGTTCGGCATCGTCCAGGGCTATGAAGGTCTTCTTGATGGTGAGATCAAGCGGATGGAGTGGAGAGATGTGGGCGATATCCTCCAGAGGGGCGGTACGATACTCAGGACGGCCAGAAGTGCCAGATTCAGAACGGAAGAAGGGATGCAACATGGACTGAAGATGCTGGAGACTTTCGGGATCGAGGGTCTGGTGGTGATCGGCGGAGACGGATCTTTGCACGGCGGACTGGAACTTTCGAAACTGGGCGTGCCGGTGATGGGCGTGCCGGGGACCATCGATAACGACCTGGCGTACACGGATTTCACCATCGGATTCGATACGGCGGTGAATACCATCCTTTCCCTGATCTGCAACATCAGAGATACTTCATCGGCTCACGACAGGACCACGGTCATGGAGATCATGGGTAGAAGATGCGGCGATCTGGCGCTCTACGCAGGGCTTGCGGGCGGCGCAGATTCCGTGCTGGTGCCTGAAGTGAAGTCGGATATCAACGCAGTGGTCCGTAAGGTCCTGGAAGGGCAGCAGACGGGCAAGCTCCACAGCATCATCCTGAGAGCAGAAGGCGTGGAGTTCAGTTCCGATGAGCTGGCGGCAAGGATACAGGATGTGACGGGAAGAGAAGCCAGAGTCGTGGTACCGGGCCACATCCAGAGAGGTGGTGCACCTACTGCGAACGACAGGATCCTGGCAAGCCGTACGGCAAGCAAAGCAGTGAAGCTCCTGTACGATGATGAGCCGTCAAAGGCTATCGGTACCGTGCGAGGGGAGATCATCGCCATGGATCTTGAGGAAGCCCTCAATGTAGAGAAGACCTTCGATATGGATATGTACAATCTCGTGAACACCCTGTCATAGGATGTCACTTGTCCTTGTCATGGGAGGTCACTTGTCCTTCTTGAGAGGGGCTCCGACATTGATCCCAAGGTCGTTACCGATCACACTGCCGAAATTGATGATGCCGCTACCGAATTTCGCGCGTATGTCGTCCATGGCACGCTCCGCCTTCTCGCCTTTTTCTGATGAGATGTTCTCACTGGCGAAGAGGGAAAGCTGCTGTGCCTGGTCCTCGTCGCAAAGGTTGATGCCGGTGATCGTCAGCAGTCTGATCGGTTTTTTGATGTCCCAGGAACGGGAGATGATGGCAAGGGCTGCCTCGGTTATGGTATCAGCGGTGTTCGTCGGGTTGTCCAACTGCTCCTGGCGGGAGATGGTCTTGAGGTTCGGATCCTTGATGTCCACTTTGACGCCGAAGCACTTGACTTTGTGCTTGCGCAGCCTGGTGGCGACGGTATCGGACAGGCCTCGTACGGCCACTTTGATGTCTTCCATGCCCTCGAGGTTTCTGCGAAAAGTCGTGCCGTTGCCGACGGATTTGATCTTTTCTCTCTCATCGAAACGGGAAACGGGTGTCTCGTCGAGCCCCAGGGCGTAGTCGTGGATCACGCCGCCCTGTTTGCCCAGAAGGCGCACCATGGCGTCTCTGTCGGAGCAGGCCAGATCTCCGATGGTGGTCACACCGAAGTTCCGCAGTTTATTCGCCGTAGCGCTGCCCACGAAGAACATTTCGCCCACATCCATGGGCCAGAGAAGGTCCTTGAAATTGTCCCGCGAAATGACGGTGGTGGCGTTGGGTTTCTTGTAGTCGCTTCCCATTTTGGCGAAGATCTTGTTAAACGAAACGCCGGCGGAGAGAGTGAGACCCAGCTCTTCCCGAACCCTGTTTCGTATGGTGTCGGCGATGGTCTTTCCGTCACCGAAAAGACGGCGGCTGGCGGTGACGTCCAGCCAGGATTCATCGACGCTGAAGGGCTCCACCATGTCGGTATATTCCAGATAGATCTTGTTGATAAGCTTACTGTAGTGGGTGTATTTCTCGTGATGGGGAGGGACGGTCTGAAGTCCCGGACATTTCTTGCGGGCCTGCCAGAGAGTCTCGGCGGTGACGACACCGTATGATTTGGCCAGATCGTTTTTGGCGAGGATGATGCCGTGCCTCGTGTCGGCGCTTCCGCAGACGGCCATCGGCACATCCCGCAGCTCCGGGTGATCCAGCAGCTCTACGGATGCGAAGAAACTATTCATGTCACAGTGAAGTATCGTCCTGCCCATCTTTTGCCTCCCTTTTGATGAGAATATTATATCATGCACAGGGGAGATGAAGTGTTATGAAAAACAGCAATCATACTTTTTATAAGGTGTGATCTGTGGTATAATTGTTATTCGAATAGAAAGGAATCAAGTATGTTTGAGAAACTGAACAAATCGCTCCGTACAGCTATACTCATAGTCGGCGGCGCTATAGTGATATACAGCATCATAGAGGCAGCAGCCGAGGAACAGCAGGAAGCCGGCGACGGGTTCCAGGTGAAAGAATTTGATGATATCTGGTAGAGGAGCGAAAGAATGAGAGTACTTACGATAATCAGCGGCGCGCTGATGGCACTGACAGGGATCTTCTGCTTCATGAACCCCGGTCAGACTTTTCTTGCACTGGCATTCATCATCGGGATCGTCATGATCCTGAATGGTGTCATACACATCCTGGCATACGTTCTGGGAAGAGGACTGAACAACAGAGGCGACAACAACGGGTGGATCCTTGTTGATGCCCTCATCACACTTCTTCTCGGCTTGATGGTGGTGGGCAACCAGCTGGTTGCGGACACCTCCATACATATGGTGTTCGGGATGTGGCTTCTCGTTTCAGGCGTCCTGAGACTGGAAGCGGCCACGAGGATCAACTACAAAAACAAGAAGTCGAACTTCATCGTGACGCTGGCCACGGGTATCGCCACGACGGCGCTGGGACTGTTCGGCTTCGTCAATCCGCTGGTGGCGGTGGTGAACACCATCGTTTTGCTGGGGATGTTCATGTTGATGCAGGGAATCAACATCATCGAACTCGGTATCGACATGCCTCATGAGAAGAAGTCCTACATGAGGATATACCGCAAGCAGCGTGAACCGATCCGCATCACAGAAGAAGATGAGAGACCGGAAGCTGTTGCAGAGAGATTGAGACAGCGTACAGAAGAAAAGGAGCTTGAAGCTATTGCCAAAGTTGAAGTCAAGACCGAGACAGGAGCAGATCCGAATGAATCTGTATGATGTTTGTATAATCGGAGGAGGCGCATCAGGGCTTGCAGCGGCAGCGGCTATGGATGGGGATCTGAGCGTATGCATCCTTGAGAAGAATGACAAATGCGGCAGGAAACTCCTCGCCACAGGAGGCGGCAGGTGTAACATCACCAATGCCAAGGCCCCCGGGGCAGAGGAGACTGTCGGTTTTTTCGAGGAGCTGGGTCTCCTGCTTCATCATGACGATGAGGGCAGATTTTATCCATATTCAAATCAGGCTGCGGACGTTGCCGGGATCCTCCTGGCAGCTATCTCAAAAAAGAATACGCAAGTGTACACAGGATTTTCCGCAGACAGTGTCAGATATGAGGCATCTGAAGGTGGAAAATTTTTTGTTTCAGACGGGACACGTACGGTGACCTCCCGGAGGCTCATCATCGCCACAGGCGGCAAGTCCTACCCGCAGTTTGGGACGACGGGCGATGGCTTTCGTCTCGCAAAGGATCTCGGTCACACCATAGAGAGGGTGTATCCCATCCTGGCGCCGGTATCCTGCGAAGCGATGCCGGATGTGGCAGGCGTGAGAGCCCGGGCAAAGGTGAAACTATATAAGGACGGTCGTGAGGTGGACAGCTCCGAAGGAGAAGTGCAGTTCACGAAGGAAGGCCTATCCGGGATCTGCATCTTCGACCTGACGTTGAACATCAGGGCGGAAGACGGAGAGAAGCCGGCCCAGGCCATGAAGCGGTATGAGATCGGACTCGATCTGGCACCGGATCTCACGGAGGAACAGGTGAGAAACAGAGCGTCCTCTTTTGGTATCGTGACGAAGAAACTGGCAGACGCCGTGCCGCCGGAGAAGCTCAAGGACCTCCGGTTCCAGGTGGCAGCCGTCGGGGGCTGGAAGAGCGCCCAGGCCACAGCAGGAGGCGTCAGCCTCGATGAGGTGCGGGAAGACACCATGGAGTCGAAGATCGTGCCGGGACTCTACTTCACAGGAGAAGTCCTGGACATACAGTATAAGTGCGGAGGCTACAACCTCCAGAACGCCTGGATCACCGCCTTGAGAGCGGCCCGGGCCATAAACAGCAGTTCAGAAAAAGAGTGATATGAGATACAGGATCGATCAGGTAAAAGTAAGACCCGGCGCATCCGCAAACGATCTTATTGCGGCGATCCGGAAGAAGATAAAACGAAAAGACATCGAGATCAAGCAGGTAAGGATCCTGAGAGAATCCATCGACGCCAGGAAGAAGCCGGATGTGAAAGTGGTGTACTCCATCAGTTTCGAGTGCAGTAAACGGCTGGATCTTCCGGAGGAGAAGGACAGAAGCTACCGGCCGCCTTTTGGTGAAGACGAACTCTCGGAGATCCGGCGTCACGGCTTTGGGCGTCCTGTGATCGCAGGGTACGGACCTGCGGGGATGTTCGCGGCGCTGATGCTGGCAAGATGGGGATTATCGCCCATCATCGCAGAGCGGGGGCAGCAGGTGGAGGACCGGGTGCGGTCCGTGGAGGAATTCTGGAAGACCGGGAAATTGGACACCGAATCCAACGTGCAGTTCGGCGAAGGGGGCGCAGGAACGTTCTCGGACGGCAAGCTGACCACCGGGGCGAAGGATGTGAGGAACGGATTCATCCTCCGGACCTTCGTGGAAGCCGGCGCAGACCCGGAGATCCTCTTCAAGAAGAGGCCACATATCGGGACGGACAAGCTCAGGAATATCGTCCGCAACATCAGAGAAGAGACGAAGCTTCTGGGTGGTGAGTTCCTGTTTTCGACGAAGCTCACCGATGTGATCACAGGAGATGACGGCCGCCTGAAGGGTGTCGTTTTGACGGACAACAAGACGGGAGAAGAGAAGCAGATCGAGACGGATCGTCTGATCCTTGCCACCGGTCACAGTGCCGCCGATACATTCGGGATGCTGCTCGAGCGGGGCATGAGGATGGAGCAGAAACCATTCTCCATCGGGGTGAGGATCGAGCATCCGCAGAAGATGATCGACGAGGCGCAGTACGGAGACGCAGAACTTGCGAAGGTGCTGGGGCCTGCAGAATATAAATTGAACCACAAGTGCGAAAACGGCCGGGGCGTGTACACCTTTTGCATGTGTCCCGGAGGCCGGGTGATCAATTCCGCATCGGACGAGGCCGGTGTCGTTACCAACGGCATGAGCCTCAGTACAAGAGACAGCGGGACGGCAAACAGCGGACTGCTGGTGGACGTGAGACCGGAAGATTTCGGCTCGGAGCATCCGCTGGCGGGGGTGTGGTTCCAGAGAAAATACGAAAGCCTTGCTCTGGCTGCGGCCGGGAGCATGCCGGGGATGCCGAAGACCACATACGGCCGTTTCCGGGAAGATCCTGCGGACATCGTCAGAAGCTGCCTTCCGGATTTTGCGGGGGAAGCCATCGTAGAGGCGATGCCCCATCTGGGCCGGAAACTGAAGGACTTTGACAGCGAAGACAGCGTGCTCACAGGAGTGGAGACGAGAAGTTCTTCGCCGGTGAGGATCAGACGAGATGAGAAGGGCATGAGCTCCATAAAAGGGGTCATGCCGGCGGGCGAAGGCCCGGGATACGCAGGAGGAATCATGTCAGCGGCGGCTGACGGGATAAGGACAGCCGAGAAGCTGGTGCTTGGGCGGCTGACAGAATCACGAGAGAAGGAGAGATAGTTTGACGATGCCAAATTCCGTAAATGACCAGATCGTAAAGATCAGCATAGACGAAAAGATCGACAGAGCCGAACTGTTCGGCGGGATGGACAAGAACCTCAAGATGGTGGAAGAAGAGTACGGGGTCGCCGTGATCCAGCGGGACAACGACCTTTTGATAAAAGGGGAGCGGCCGGCGGATGCAGCCCGCGTGCTGGAGGAAATGATGGCGGTGCTCCGCAAAGACGAGAAACTGGATGAACAGAAGATCAACTACATCGAGGACCTGGACAAGGAAGGCAGATCCTTCAACGATGAGGCCCCGGGAAAGAACGTCATATGCTTCACTCATGACGGCAAACCTCTGAAGGCTAAGACATCAGGCCAGGCCGGATACGTGGATACCATCCGCAGAAGAGAAGTGGTGTTCGGCATCGGACCTGCCGGGACGGGCAAGACTTACCTTGCCGTGGCCATGGCAGTGAACGCACTGAAGAACAAGGAAATCAGCAGGATCATCCTGGCAAGACCTGCCGTAGAGGCGGGGGAGAGCCTGGGATTCCTTCCGGGAGACCTTCAGGAGAAGGTGGATCCGTACCTCAGACCACTGTACGACGCCCTTCACGATATGCTGGGCCGGGAGACGGCAGCCAGACTCAAGGAGAGAGGCACCATCGAAGTGGTCCCACTGGCATACATGAGAGGCCGGACGCTGGACAACTCCTTTATCATACTGGATGAGGCCCAGAACACGACGCCGGAGCAGATGAAGATGTTCCTTACGAGAATGGGCTTCGGCTCCAAAGTCGTCATCACGGGAGACATCACCCAGGTGGACCTTCCGAGAGGCAAAAGGTCCGGGCTCATCGAGGCCCAGAGGGTCCTTCGCAATGTGAAAGAGATCGGCTTCTGCTATCTGAAGGACGTGGATGTCGTCCGGCACCAGCTGGTCAAGAAGATCGTAAATGCGTATGAAGATTACTACAGGCACAACCCGCCTGCAGAGGACTAGAAGGAGAGAAGATGAGGATACTATATAACGACGAGCAGGAGAGGATTGACAGCAAGCTTCTCGCGACGTACGAAAAAGCCGCCGCCATCTGCACCAGGCTGGAAGACCTTGATCCCGAGAACATCGAGATCAGTCTCAGTTTCGTGGACGGCGATGAGATCAGGACGCTGAACAGAGAATACAGAGGCGTCGACGAAGTGACGGACGTTCTGTCCTTCCCGCTCATAGAGGATTTCAGCCAGATCGAGGAGGCCCCGGAGGGGGAGATCTTCCTGGGAGACGTGGTGATCAACATGGACAGAGTCAAAGAGCAGGCCGAAGAGTACGGGCACTCTTTGGAGCGCGAAGCCGTCTATCTCTTCGTCCACAGCGTCTGTCACCTTTTGGGATTCGACCACATGGAGGAGGAAGAAAAACGCGAGATGCGGCAGCGAGAAGAGGAAGTGATGAAACTTCTCGACCTTGAAAGGAGGTAGAAACCATGGCTGTAAACATGGAGACGGCAAAGGAATTATACGAGAAGGCTGCGGAGGTCAGCGAGAACGCGTATGCGCCATTTTCGAACTTTCACGTGGGGGCGGCGCTTCTGACTTCGGCGGGCAAGTTATATACGGGCGTGAACATCGAGAACTCATCCTTTGGGGCAACGATCTGCGCAGAGCGGACGGCCTTCGTCAAGGCGATCTCCGAGGGAGAAAGGCAGTTTGACGCCATCGCCGTCTATGCAAAGGGTGCGGAGTCCATCCCATGCGGCATTTGCCGGCAGTTCATGTTCGAGTTCGCCCCGGACATCACGGTGATCACGGGAGAGGACGCGGAGCATCTCAACATCAGGACCCTGGGAGAACTTCTGCCGGTGGGATTCAGACTTGAAGGAGGAAATAAGTGAAGACAGGATTCATAGGCATCGTGGGAAGGCCGAACGTGGGCAAATCCACTCTTCTCAACGCGATCCTCGGGGAGAAGATCGCCATCACGACGGAGAAGCCGCAGACCACGAGAAATACCATACGAGGGATCTATACGCACTACGCGGAGAAGGAAGGCGAGGAGGATCTGCAGCTGATCTTCATCGACACGCCGGGGATCCACAAGCCGAGGACGAAGCTGGGGGAATTCATGACCGACGCGGCCATCGGGACTTTCAGTGAGGTGGACGCCGTGATCTTCATCGTGGACGACGAGCTTTCGGCGGGCCCCGGGGACAAGTACATCCTGGATCTGCTGACGAAGGTGGATACGCCGAAGATCCTGGTGATCAACAAGATCGATACGATGGAGCCGGACAAATACAAGCGCATCTACGACGAATACGATGGGATGGGGCTGTTCGATGACATCATCGGCACGGCGGCCAAGACGGGGCTGAACGTGGGCGAAGTCATCGATGCCGCGGCAAGATTCATGGAAGAAGGGCCGATGTACTTCCCGGACGATATGATCACGGAGAACCCGGAGCGTTTCATCGTAAGCGAGATCATAAGAGAGAAGATCCTGCTCTATTTCAGAGACGAAGTCCCGCACGGGGTGGCGGTGGAGATCGAGCAGTTCAAGGAAGAAAAGAACATCACGAAGATCGCCGCCGTGATCTACTGCGAGAAGAAGTCCCACAAGGGCATGATCATCGGCAAAGGCGGAAGGAAGCTCAAGGGGATCGGCAAAAGCGCCAGAGAAGAGATCGAAGCACTCCTTGGGACGAAGGTGTACATGGACCTTTGGGTAAAGGTCAAGGAGAACTGGCGCGACAGCGATATCGCTCTCAGTAATTTCGGATATAAGGACTGATAGGTATGCGCACAGAGACGGAAGGAATCGTCCTCAAACGACAGAAAATCAGTGAGAAAACACAGATCATCACCCTTTTTACGAAGGAGTTCGGCAAGCTCTCTGCAGGTACGAACCTCACCGAAGGAAGGAACCGGGGGATGCCGGCGCTGCACGCCTTCACCTACGGCCGGTATGAGCTGAACAGGAGCCGGGACAACTACTTCATAAACAAAGCGGAGACGGTGAAAAGTTTCTACCCGCTGGCAGAAGATCCCGACAAGTTCTTTCACGCCAGCTACGTCCTGGAGTTCACGGGCAAAGTGCTGGCCGATGAGAGCCCGGAGCCGGGGGTGTATGCCGCCCTTCGGGAGTTTCTCGAGCTGCTGGAAGGCAGATCGCGGGGTCTGGGGACCCTGGTGCTGGCCTATCAGGCCAAGGTGATCGACTATCTGGGGCACGGACCGGAACTCGAAAAATGTGCCATCTGCGGGCAGAAAAAAGAGCCTTCTGCCTTCAGTGTGACGGATGGAGGCATAATATGTGGGGATTGTCACAAAAATATGCTCGCTGAGGGCGGGCAAGTGCCTTCTGAAACATTGATTTATGATACAAGATTTGGTATAGTTAACGTGCTGAAATACTTTAGGGCAAATCCTATGCGAAGCCTTGAAGGCATTGCGTTACGGGAAGATACAGGCAAAGAGCTGCAAAAGATCATAAGAACTTATGCGGCGTATTATCTTGAGGCTTCAGATCTAAAAAGTGAAGAGCTGATCTGAAGCAGTTAAGGAGGTATGAAAATGGAGATCACTTTAGAAAAGATCGAACTGGTGAAAGACAGAACTGGAGTTACTTATGCAGAAGCGAAGCAGGCTCTGGAAGAGGCAGATGGCAGTGTCGTAGATGCTATCATCGCTATCGAAGAATCTGTTAATCTGGGCGACAAGAGATCCGGCGGATTCGGCGCGAAGACAGAGGCTGTTGTCGGAGCTATCAAAGAGCAGGTCACTAAGGGCAATGTATCCAGGATCAGAGTGAGAAGAGAGGGAGAACTCATTCTCAATGTGCCTCTTAATGCAGGTATCATCGGCCTCGTGATCGCACCGATCGCATCCGTTGCCGGTATCGTAGCGGCCTTCGGATTCAAGTGCACCATCGAAGTCGTCAAGGAAGACGGAACGATCCTCGACATCAGCGATGCTGTATCCGATGCTGTCGGAACCGTGACAGAGAAGGGAAGCGCAGCAGCTGCAGCAGCGAAAGAAAAGGGCGCTGAGTTCTATGCCAAGGGAAGAGAAATGGCAGAAGACGCTGTAGAGAAGGCAGGCGATGCGAAGGCAAAGGCTGAGGAGAAAGCGGAAGAAGTCAAAGCACGTTTCAAGGATGACGACGATGACGATGATGATGACGACGACGCTTTTGAAGAAGCTGAAGAGGCAGCAGAAGATGCAGCAGAAGAAGCAGAGGATGCTGCAGAAGAAGAAACAGAAGAATAAGAAAAACAATAACGGGGAGCTATCATGAGCACAGAAACAACAATGGAAAAAATCACAGCACTGGCGAAGAACCGCGGATTCATTTTCCCGGGATCGGAGATCTACGGAGGTCTTGCCAATACGTGGGATTACGGTCCGCTGGGTGTTGAACTGAAGAACAACATCAAGGATGCATGGAGAAGAAAATTCGTTCAGGAATCCAAGTACAACGTAGGCCTGGACGCCGCGATCCTGATGAACCCTCAGACCTGGGTGGCATCGGGACACGTGGGAGGATTCTCGGATCCTTTGATCGACTGCAAAGCATGTAAGTCCAGATTCAGAGCTGACCAGCTCATCGAGGAGTACATGAAGGCGAACGATATCAACGAAGGTCCGGTGGACGGCTGGTCCAACGAGCAGCTGGAGCAGTACATCGAAGATCACGATATCGTATGTCCTGACTGCGGCAAGAAGGACTTTACCGGCATCAGACAGTTCAACCTGATGTTCAAGACGTTCCAGGGCGTCACAGAGGATTCCAAGGCTGAGATCTATCTCAGACCGGAAACGGCTCAGGGCATCTTCGTTAATTTCAAGAACGTACAGAGAACATCGAGAAAGAAGATCCCGTTCGGTATCGCACAGGTGGGCAAATCTTTCAGAAACGAGATCACGCCGGGCAACTTCATCTTCAGAACGAGAGAGTTCGAACAGATGGAACTTGAATTTTTCTGCAAGCCGGGCACGGAGCTCGAATGGTTCGCGTACTGGAAAGAGTACTGCGCGGACTTTTTGAAGAGCCTGGGGCTGAAGGAAGAGCACATCAAGCTCAGAGACCACAAGCCTGAAGAACTGTCACACTACAGCAAAGCCACTACGGATATCGAGTTCCTGTTCCCCTTCGGATGGGGAGAACTGTGGGGCATCGCATCGAGAACGGACTTCGACCTCAATGCACACATGAACACTTCAGGTCAGG
>CAMOWO010000013.1 GCA_946628525.1 uncultured Bacillota bacterium
TCGATGAGAGTCCCTGTTATTACCGTGCCGTTGTTCAGCATGTCTTCCAGGTTCACCAGATCGCAGTTGTGCATTCTCTGGGCGAAGTAGTCGGAATCGTGGAAGTGGATCAGACCTTCATTGTGAGCCTGCACGATGTCCTCCGGAAGGAGGAGCCTGCTGGTGAGATCCTTTGACACTTCTCCTGCCATGTAGTCACGCATGGTGGAATTGATGACAGGGTTTTTGTTGGAGTTCTCCTGCTTCGCTTCTTCGTTCGTGCATTCGATGAGGCTCAGGATCTTATCGTCTGTCGTATTGGACTGGCGAATGAGAGAACGCGTATAACGATATGTGATATAGGCTTTCGCCACTTCAAAGGCGCCGTGAGCCATGATCTGATGCTCCACCATGTCCTGAACTTCTTCTACGGATGGGGATCTTCCCAGCTGCTCGCAGGTGAGCACCACGCTCTCTGCGATCCTCTGGATCTGGACTGCCGTCATCCTGTTTCGCTCATCGACAGCGTCGTTCGCCTTCGTGATGGCGATGATGATCTTCGTGATATCAAAGGCTACCTCTGATCCGTTTCGCTTGATGATCTTCATATCTTTCTTCCTCTCATTCCCATTTATTAGTAAACTTGATTGCTTCCAGTTATCACCATATATTGTGTAGCAACATATTAAAGTTTAGCAGATATGGGGTCTTTGGGCAAGAACCAACTTCCGAAAAAAACATGAAAAAACTTGCCGCTTCATCAAGCGGCAAGTCCGTTACTCGTCTGTTATACTTTCTTTTCGAATTTCTGCTGGCACTGCGGACAGGTGATGTTGATCTTGCCGACGCCCTTCGGCACCCGGAGTTTCGACCCGCAGACAGGACACCTCAGGATCTTATGTTCCTTGTCTTTCTGGGGTCTGGCGTATCCACTGGTGTAGGCCGTCCCGGACCGGTAGCTTCCGTAGCTGTTTTTGTTCTTGCGAAATCTCGAGGTGGTCTCGAGGAACTTCTGGTTCTCTCTGGCCCTGGCCACATGGTTTCGGGAAAACATCCTGCAGTAAATATATATGAGAAGCACGACTGTCAAAAGTCTCAGGAACTTCCCGTGATAAAAAAGTCCTGCTGCTATCATCACAAAACACACAGTCAAAAGGAACTTATTCAGACTGTCCATTCCGTACCGGCCATACATGAGGCGCTGCATCCACATGCTAAACTTGCTCATCAAATACCTCCTGAGCCGCTTCTACCGACGCCATGGCGTCTCTGCAGTAGAAGTCTGCTCCGATCTCAGCAGCAAAATCAGCCGTAAGGACAGCACCGCCCACCCAGACCTTGCAGTCCGGTCTCGTGGCTTTGACCAGCTCGATGGTCTCGGCCATCGCAGGCAGCGTCGTCGTCATCAGCGCGCTCAGACCCACTAACCGGATCTGCTTCTGTGCCACCACATCTGCGATCGTCTGAGGATCCACGTCTTTGCCGAGATCGATGATCTCGAAGCCGTAGTTCTCCATGATGACCTTGACGATGTTCTTGCCGATATCGTGGATATCTCCTTTGACGGTGGCCACCACCACCGGGCCCTTCTTGACCTGTGTCTTACCGGACTCTGCCAGGGCTTCTTTGATCACATCGAAGCCTGCCTGGGCCGCCCCCGCCGCCTGGATCATCTGCGGCAGGAAGACCTTGCCCGCTTCAAAATCCTTGCCGACTTTGTCAAGGGCCGGTATGAGATATTCCTGCACGATCGTCATCTCGTCCGTGGACTTGAGAAGGGCTCTCACATGCTCCGCCGTTTCACTGCTCATTCCGTTTTCTATAGTATAGGATATATCATTTGACGGCGGGTTTTTTGTTGATTGTGTGGTCTTTTTGTCTTTTTTTGTTGATATTACGGATTCCGCGATCTCCGTATCCGCATACCTTGCGATGAAATCGGCGGAATTCACATCTTCGTTTGTAAGGACCCGGAACGCGTAGATCGACGCCATCATATCCTCGCTGGACGGATTGATGATCGGAAGGTCCAGCCCGCTTGCCATGGCCATGGTCAGGAACGTCCTGTTCACGATCGTTCTGGCCGGCAGCCCGAAGCTGACATTAGAGACGCCCAGCGTCGTTTTGAGCCCCAGTCTTTCTTTTACCATCTGCACCGCCCGGAGAGTCTCCGCCGCTTCCGCCTGCTGAGCTGAGACCGTGAGGGTCAGGCAGTCTATGATCACATCTTCTCTCGGGATGCCGTACTCCAGGCACCGCTCGAGGATCCGCTCTGCGATCGCAAAGCGTTCTTCCGCTGTCTTCGGGATCCCCTTCTCATCAAGGGTCAGTCCGATGACGGCGGCCCCGTACTTCTTCACGGAAGGCAGGATGGCATCCATGACCTTCCCTTCCCCGTTCACCGAGTTCACGATGGCCTTGCCGTTATACACACGAAGAGCCGCTTCGATGGCCTCAGGATTACCGGAGTCGATCTGAAGTGGCACGCTTGTGACAGACTGTATCTTCTTCACCACCCTCGGGAGGATCTTCACGTCGTCCAGCTGCGGCACGCCCACATTGACATCCAAAATCTCTGCGCCGGCGTCCACCTGCTGCACCGCCTGATCCAGGATGTAATCGTAATCCTCCTCCAGAAGCGCCGCCTTGAGTTTCTTCTTGCCCGTAGGATTCAAACGCTCTCCGATCACCGCCACGTGGTCGGCCGTCACCACTTTGCTGGCGCTGCACACTTTGAGGACCCTGTCACTCTTCTGGGACGCCTTCGGAGTGTACTGCTCTTTCATCACGCGGCTCACCCCTTCGATGAATCCCGGATCCGTTCCGCAGCAGCCGCCGAGGATCCCGATGCCGCCGGCCGCGTACGCGCCCATTTTTTGCGCAAAATCATGGGCGTTCATCGGGTACTGCCCCGTCTTCGGGTCCGGAAGCCCCGCATTCGGCTTTGCGAAAACAGGAAGATCCGTGCAGTCCTTGAGCTCTCTGATCATCGGGAGGATCTCGTCGGGTCCCAGGGAGCAGTTGATGCCGACGGCATCCACCCCCAGGCCTTCCAGTGTCACGGCCATGGCCTCGAGGCTCGTCCCCGTGAATGTCCTGCCATTCTGCTCGAAACTCATGGATACCATCACCGGAAGATCCGAATGCTCCTTTGCAGCCAGGACGGCGGCCTTCACCTCATAGAGGTCTGTCATGGTCTCGATGACGATGAGATCGGCCTTGTCCTTTCCCGCTTCAACGATCTGGGAAAAGGCGTCGTATGCATCCTCAAAAGGCAGCGTCCCCATGGGCTCCACGAGCCTTCCCAAAGGCCCGATGTCCAGGGCCACGTACACGGTCTTTCCTTTCTGGGCCGCTCTGTTCTTCGAGATTTCAGCGGCCTCCATCACCGCCCGGATGCTCTCTTCCGGATCCATGCCGGATCGCTGCAATGCGTACCTGTTGAGGCTGAACGTCGCCGCATAGATGATGTCCGATCCTGCTTCGATGTACATGTCGTGGACCTTCGATGCGGCCTCCGGGTGGGATACGAGAAAGGCGGCGGTATCTCCGCCTGCCTTTTGGACTTCTGATTGTATGACGGTCCCCATGCCGCCGTCGAGGATGTGGGTTTTATTGAAATCTATTGTCATCCGTGTTCTCCTGCTCCTATCGCAGATCTTTGATCCCTGCGTAAACTCTTCTTGCAACGTCTGCGTTGTTCATCGTGTAGATATGTACGCCGTCAACTCCCGAACGGATCAGATCCCGGGCCTGTTCGATAGCGTACTCGATCCCCGCATCATAGAGACCTGCAGGATCGTTCTCGTACTTGTCCAGCATCTCCGTGAATTTCGGCGGCAGACTGGCATTGCTCAGGCGCACCGTCTTCTCCACCTGGATGCGCTTGACGATCGGCATGATGCCCGCCGAGATCGGCACACGGATCCCCATGTTCCTGGCCTTGCCAAGGAAGGTGTAGAACTTGTCGTTGTCGAAGAAAAGCTGCGAGATCAGCACCTTGACACCTGCACCGATCTTATACTTGAGGTTGTGGATGTCCTCTTCGAGGGATTTGCTCTCGTAGTGGCCTTCCGGGTAGCATGCTCCCAGGATCTCGATCTTCTCCTGGCACTTTCTCTGAAGCTCGATGGCAAGTTCATTGGCATATGCAAAGTCTTTTTTGACTTCCTTGCCTTCCACGATGTCGCCTCGCAGGCACATGATGTTCTCAACACCTGCATCCAGGAACCGCTCGATCATGATGCGCACGTCCAGTCTCGAAGAATTGACGCATGTAAGATGCGGCAGCGGCTCGATGTCGAATTCGTCTTTGATCGTAAAGGCGATATCGCAGGTCATGTGGTTGGTGAGCCCGCCTCCTGCGCCGTATGTCACACTGATAAAATCAGGCTCGCAGTCCGTGATACCGTCTACAGTCTTAAAAATCGTGCCCATACTTGCTTCGATCTTTGGCGGGAAGATCTCAAATGAGATCACAGGTTTTTTCTGTTCATATAATTCCGGTATCTTCATATCTTATCTCCTATCATTTTAATATGTATTCATTATATCACATCCAGCGTGTTTTGTATCACTGCAGTGTCTGTTATAATGTTTTACGGAGGTGATATCAATATGGACTTTAACAAATACTTCGATCATACTCTCCTCAAAGCAGATGCTCGCAAGGATCAGATCGAGAAGCTCTGCGCAGAGGCGAGAGAATACAGCTTCGCTTCCGTATGCGTGAACGGATGCTACGTGCAGCTCTGTGCCAGCCTTCTGAAAGATACGGATGTATCCGTCGCTTGTGTCGTCGGGTTCCCTCTCGGGGCCATGTCTGCTCCTGCAAAGCTTGCGGAGGCGGAGGATGCCATCAAGTGCGGTGCTTCCGAGATCGATATGGTCATCAACGTCGGCGATCTCAAAGACGGCAGAGACGACTTCGTGCTCTCCGAGATCAAAGCCCTGGCTGACCTCTGTCACGAAAAGGATGCACTTCTCAAAGTCATCATCGAGACGTGTCTTCTCACGGAAGATGAAAAGATCACGGCCTGCCGTATCGTAACGGAAGCAGGTGCTGATTTCATCAAGACGTCCACAGGCTTCAGCACAGGCGGCGCCACAGCAGAAGACGTGGCGCTCATGCGGGCGAATGTAGGCCCCGATGTGAGGATCAAAGCTTCCGGCGGGATCCGGACTCTGGATGATGCCAGAAAGATGATCGATGCGGGAGCTGACAGGCTCGGCTGCAGCGCCAGCGTAGATATCATGAACGAATATATGAGATGAACATAGGGCCGGAGAGATCTCCGGCTTTTGTCATTTCACCTTCCACTTCAGCACGCCGTCGATATACCGTCTCTCCATGACACCCGTGTCTTCGAGGTAGGAGAGCATGCTTTTCATGTTGGCGCACTGCATGGAGTAGTAGCCCGTGTCCTCCGGAAGCTCATATACCCTTCCCATCACCTGGACCACCCTGTCGAGGCCTGCCCATCTCTCACACGTTTCTTTCACCAGTTCCATCTGGTGCTCTATGTTCCTGAAGTTGGCTTCGATCGTCTCCGTCACATCCGTCTCCGATCTTCCATGTCCCGGGATGAACAGCTTCCCTTCCAGGGACTTGATCTTCTCCAGCGAATCGAGAAAAGCATCGATCCTGCACATATATCCAAAGGTGTGCTTGGCCAGATATCCCAGCCCAAGATAAGCATCTCCTGTGAACCATATGCCGTCAGGTGTCCGAAATCCCAGCATGCCCGGGGAGTGGCCGGGAAGTTCGATGTATTCGATCTCATCCGTATCGGCTCCCGCTATGTCCTCGATGCCGCAGGGCTCTTCGTGACCGAACATGTGGAGCAGCCGTTTCTCCGGATATCCGCCGTAGAAATAGACAGGCTCCAGGTCCGGGAACTGATCGAATATCACTTCATAGGCACTCGTATAAGCCGGTATATCGTACTTTTTCATCAGGTAGGAGTTGCCGTCCATATGATCTCTGTGGGAATGGGTATTGAGAATATAGGCGGGCCGTACGCCCATGTCTGAGAGAAGCTCGTCGATGACCTTCCCCATGTGGTCATAGCCTGTATCTATGATGACGGCCTCATCGGCGGACCTCAGGTATATGCCGATATTCGTCTCCCCTTTGATCATGTATGTTCTGTTTCCCACCTGCGTGAGCTTATGTTCGTTGCTTTTCATAGATCCTCTTTCTAAAAACAGGCTGCCCTAAAAGAGCAGCCTGCAGTTTTTGACGTTTTAGAGAAGCGCAGTCGATCTGTCTGCCAGTTCTCTGAATGTCTTGTATTTTTCTTTGGCGTCTTCTTCTGTCATCGCAAAGAGCTTGTCTGCGATCTCCGGGAACTCCTTGGCCAGTGACGTGTATCGGATCTGACCGTTCAGGAAGTCGCGGAAGCTTGTGTTCGGCTCCTTGGAATCCAGGATGAACGGATTGCGGCCCTGTTCCTTGAGTTCAGGGTTGTATCTGTACAGGTGCCAGTAGCCTGCATCGACTGCATCCTTGATATTTGCCTGGGATTTGCCCATGCCCTTTCTGATGCCGTGGTTGATGCATGGTGAGTATGCGATGATGATGGATGGTCCATCGTATGCTTCTGCTTCCAGCATCGCCTTCATCAGCTGGTTCTTATCAGCTCCCATACCTACCTGTGCAACGTATACGTATCCGTAAGACATCGCCATCAGGCCCAGATCTTTCTTCTTGATCCTCTTACCGGCTGCAGCGAACTTCGCGATGGCTGCCGTCGGCGTAGCCTTCGATGCCTGTCCGCCTGTATTGGAGTATACTTCTGTATCGAATACCAGGATATTGATGTTCTCGCCGGATGCCAGTACGTGGTCGAGGCCGCCGTAACCGATATCGTATGCCCATCCGTCGCCGCCGAGAGCCCAGATGGACTTCTTGACGAGGTAATCCTTCAACTCGATGATCCTGTTGCAGAGGGATACGATGACTTCATCGCTGGAGCTCATGGACTCGATGACTTCGACGACTCTGTCGCTCTTGGCTCTCGTCTCATTGCTGTCATTCTTGTATTCGATCCATTCTGAGATAGCTTCCTTCAGATCCTCATCGATATCCAGCTCCAGAAGAGCCTTCATGTTGTGCTCGATCTTCTCTCTCATCTGCTTGTTGGCCAGTACCATACCATAGCCGTACTCTGCATTGTCTTCGAAGAGTGAGCTTGCCCATGCAGGACCTCTGCCGTTCTCATCCTTACAGTAAGGCATCGTCGGTGCGGATGCTCCCCAGATGGATGAGCAGCCCGTCGCATTGGCGATGATCATCCTGTCTCCAAAGAGCTGCGTTGCCAACTTGATGTACGGCGTCTCGCCGCATCCTGCGCAGGCACCGGAGAACTCGATGTATGGCTTGGCGAACTGCGAACCCTTGACAGTCTTGATGTCCACCTTCTCATCTTTGCGTGAGATCTTGATGCCGTAATCCCAATTGTATTTCTCATGTTCTACCTCGTAGAAATGCTTCATCACGAGAGCCTTGTCCTTGGATGGACAGATATCTGCGCAGTTACCGCATCCTAAGCAGTCCATGGATGACAACTGCATCCTGTAGTGGAGTCCCGTTACGCCCTTGCCCTTCGCAGGGATCGTCACGAAACCTTCAGGTGCTTCGGCCTTCTCTTCATCATTGAGGAGCATCGGCCGGATCGCTGCATGAGGACATACGAAGGAGCACTGGTTACACTGGATGCAGTTCTCCGGCTGCCACTCAGGCAGATGTACCGCTGTACCTCTCTTCTCGTATGCCGCTGTTCCTGCAGGGAACGTACCGTCTTCGATATCGTCGAATGCGCTGACCGGCAGGTCGTCGCCTTCCTGGCTGTTCATCGGAATGAGCATCTCTTCGATGAACTCCGGCAGTTCTTCGTACTTCTTCCTAGGATCCTGAGCATCTGCCCACTCTGCAGGTACCGGGATCTCTCTGATGGATTCGATGCCCTTATCTACTGCAGCGTTGTTCATGTCGACGATGTTCTGGCCTTTCTTCTTGTAGGTCTTCTCGATACCTTCCTTCAGGTACTTGATGGCATCATCGATAGGAATGACCTCCGTGAGCTTGAAGAATGCAGCCTGCATGACCATGTTGATCCTGGAGCCGAGGCCGACGGAATCTGCGATCTCCGTTGCATCGATGGCGTAGAACTTGATGTTCTTCTTGGCCAGCTGTCTCTTCATCCTTGCAGGAAGTGCGTCGTTGAGTTCCTCATCCGTATATCTTGTATTGAGCAGGAACGTACCGCCCTTGACAACGTCCTTGAGCATGTCGTACTGCCTGATATATGCCTGATTGTGGCAGGCCACGAAGTCTGCCTGGTTGATCAGATATGTGGACTGGATCGGATGTTCACCGAATCTCAGGTGGGATACCGTAAGACCTCCTGATTTCTTGGAGTCATATGCGAAGTAACCCTGGGCATACATATCTGTCTTATCACCGATGATCTTGATGGCCGTCTTGTTCGCACCGACCGTACCGTCGGAACCGAGACCCCAGAACTTACACTTGATCGTACCTTCCGGTTCTCTGGCGATACCTGCCGTGAATGGAAGCGAATGACCTGTAACGTCATCTTCGATACCTACGGTGAAGTTGTTCTTTGGCTTGTGATGATAGAGGTTATCGTAGATCGAGTGGATCATACCAGGAGTCGTATCCTTCGATCCGAGGCCGTAGCGTCCACCGTAGATCTCCGGCTCGATCTTCTCACCGTACAAAGCAGTCTTGACGTCCTGATAGAGCGGTTCACCGATGGAACCCGGCTCCTTCGTCCTGTCGAGTACAGCGATCCTCTCAACTGTTCTAGGCAGTACATCCAGGAAGTACTTCTTCACGAACGGTCTGTAAAGTCTGACTTTGATGAGACCGACTCTGTGACCTTCCGCTACCATCTTGTTCATGGTCTCTTCGATGGTCTCGCAGATGGATCCCATCGCCACGATGATGTTCTCCGCATCAGGAGCACCGACGTAATCGAACGGATGATAGCTTCTGCCTGTTAGTTTGCTGATCTTATCCATGTATTCCACGACGATCTCAGGGATGGCGTCGTAGTACTTGTTCGCAGATTCTCTCGCCTGGAAGAAGATCTCAGGCTGCTGCGCAGTACCCCTGATAACAGGATGCTCCGGATTGAGCGCTCTGTCTCTGAATTCCTGTACGGCGTCCCAATCTACGAGATTCTTGTAATCTTCATAACTGAACACTTCGATCTTCTGGATCTCATGGGACGTCCTGAATCCATCAAAGAAGTGCAGGAAAGGAACTCTGCCCTTGATCGCTGCCAGATGGGCGATACCACCAAGGTCCATGACTTCCTGAACGGAACCTGAGCACAGCATCGCGAAACCTGTCTGACGTGTAGCCATTACGTCGGAATGGTCACCAAAAATACACAGTGCATGTGTCGATACTGTTCTCGCTGCCACATGGAAAACTCCCGGAAGGAGCTCACCTGCGATCTTGTACATCTCAGGTATCATAAGCAAAAGGCCCTGAGATGCCGTGTATGTCGTTGAAAGAGCACCTGCTGCCAGTGATCCGTGAACTGCACCGGATGCGCCTCCCTCAGACTGCATCTCAGCGATCTTCACTGTCTGGCCAAAAATATTCTTCCGTCCATACGCTGCCCATTCATCCACAACTTCTGCCATAGTAGAAGAAGGTGTGATCGGGTAGATGGACGCAACATCGGTAAATGCGTAGGAAACATGAGCCGCTGCTGTGTTTCCGTCCATCGTTTTCATTCTTCTCTTCTGAGCCATTGATTTTTTCCTCCAACATGTGATAAATAAAAATGCGACCGGGCAGATGGTTGACCTACCCTATTAAATACTTTACTTTGAAAAATTTCCCATGTCAACATTGTTCCCAAAATAATACAAAATACATAAAAGCGCTCCAAAAAGACTGAAATTTCAACAATTCTGACAACTATGTACTTATTACGTATCTTGTACTCCCACGCCATTGTTGATATAATATTCACGCAAAAATAACTACGGTTCTGAGAGGAACAACGCGTGAAAGTAAGCAAAGAATATCCTCTGGATAACGAGCCGGTCACACAGACCCTGAACGGCATTTCAGAGGAACAACAGAATACGATCGAGATCACAGAGACATCAGATCTGGCAGCCAGAGTCGCCACCTCAAAAGAAACAAAAGTCTACGAGCCACGGCCTCTGAACCCGCAGGATCCCGTCTACGACAAAGTGATGGAACAGTTCGGCGCAAGGCCGGTCAAACCGAAATACTGGTTCGAAGAATTCGGTGACTACTGGTCCTGCAGCTGCGGACACATCAACAGCGGCCCGATCTGCGAAGGCTGCGGCCTGGAGCGTGACCTTCTCCGGAAGTTGTTCATCCTCCATAAACCTCAGGACGCAGAAAGCCTGCTGGGGGACATCCCGGAAACGGCGACCGCATCCCGCAGCGCTGACCCGAAGGGCACGTCCGCCGATGAAAGATCGTCACTTCCGCAGGTGCGGCCCGTCTCTTCACCGGAGAAGCTCCCGGAGAGCAGAAAACCGGTAATGCAAAAGATCCGCGGCGCCTTTGCACCCGGACGAAGAATGGTCCTTCTCGTGATCGTGCTGGCCCTCCTGGCTGCAGGCGGCGGTGGCTACTACTACAACTACGCCTACAAAGCGGCGTCCGGTGAGACCCGCGGCACCATCTCCTCCTTCACCGGAGAAGAAACGTACGACGATGCTTTTGCCACCTTCGATACCATGGGCGAGGAGCTGACCTCGGACGAACTGATGCGCAAAAGTTATATATCCGTTGGGGATAACTGCCTGAAGAAGGGCAAATACAAAAGCGCCGTCAAGTCCTACAAGAAGGCCCAGGACATCAAAGACGGTAACGACGTCAAGGACAAGATCAATTCGGCGAAATACGGCTACATCAAGGCCAATATCGACAGCAGAGACGATCAGCTGGAAACGTACCTGTCTGAGCTGAAGAAAATCGGTTATCCGGGGATCACAGAGCTCTACGATAAGTACTATGCATGGCATATGAGCATCATCGCCAACGGTTCAGAAACCGATTTCTCGACGGCGAAGAAGACCTTCCACCGGTCGGATACGGTGTACTACCACATCTCACTTACCGGGGGCGAACCGAACGAGAAGATCAAACTGTACTACACCCTCACCTGGCCGGGTGGCGAAAAGGAGACGAGAAACTTCGATTCCGAATGGAAGAGCGGCTCAAAGATCACGGCACACTTCTCCTATCCTGTCGCCATGTTCGGCGCGCAGGGCAAGATGGTGTTCAAAGTCTTCGACAGCGAGAGCAACGGAGAGCTGGGCTCATGCACTGTGAACATTGCAGATTAAATCATTAGAATACTAAAAACTAACCCCGCAAATGCGGCAATGTCATTAAGTTAAGACGACAAACGAGATACTCTCTCATCAGAAATGATGAG
>CAMOWO010000014.1 GCA_946628525.1 uncultured Bacillota bacterium
TGCTCTTACGGCATTTGCCATCTGGCCTGTTGTCTTTCGTTCTTCCGGTGAAAGCTTGCCCATTCCTCTGAGGATCTCAGTAAGCTTGCCCTTCTTACCGAGGACTTTGACACGGATCTCATCCACCTGTGCCTTGGTATCTACTTCCTGCAGTCTGGCTTTCGCTTCTTCTAAAATGTTGTTTAACTGAGTTTGCATATTTCTACCTCACATTGTTTTTTTGTGACTCATACATGATGATTCCGGCAGCCACAGCCGCATTGAGTGATTCTATGGCGCCTGCCATAGGTATCTTTATCTTCAGGTCTGCGTGGTCGATAAGATTTCTGCTCACGCCTTGTCCTTCGTTGCCTATAATGATCACATGACCTTCTTCGTACGCCGCATCGCGATAATCGATCGCCTCTTCCAAAGCAGTGACGTATATCTTCCTTCCGGCCTGTGCACATCCCGACAGCAGGGTCTCTTCCTCCACCCCGCAAGGGAGTTTCATCCTGAAAACGGAGCCGGCCGCCGCCCTCACCACCTTCGGGGAGTAGACATCCGCGCATCCTTTGAGGAGGATGACGGCTGCGAATCCTGCAGCCTCTGCCGTCCGTATCATCGTTCCAAGATTTCCCGGGTCCTGGATCCTGTCGAGGACCAGAAGCCTGTCATGTCCTGTCAGGAGCCGGTGTATATCTTCCTCGCCGATTTCTCTCTGTCTGGCTTCGGCGATGACCCCCTGGGAGGTCTCCGTATCCGAAAGCGCCTTGAAAAGATCAGGGCTCAGGATCCTGGTGATCTCTTCGGGAAAGGATGCCGCGTCGGCTTCGTCCGTGACGAAGATCCTCTGCAAAGGCACATCCATATCCAAAGCATCCTTAAGAGGCTTCACTCCTTCTATGAGATAAAGCCCCATCTGGTCTCGATATTTTCGCTTCGTAAGTTTGAGCGCTTTTTTGTACTCCGGGTTGTCTCTCGATGTGATTCTCTTCATGGACCTTAACTTACAGAAGCCGGCTGCACAGGTCTTCCCTGTCCTGCGGCTTCTCCGAAACCCCGTTCATCATACAAAAACGGAATTTCCTATGTTATAAACAATAGCCGGTTATAAAAACCGGCTATTGTACTGCTTCGTTTTCGTTCTCTACGTACCTATTTGAGGAAAGACGGAACGTCGATGCCGCTGATGCCGCCGCCGAACGGACTCTCTACTTTTGGCTCTGCCGGCTTCTCTTCAAATCCTGCAGCTTCCGTAGATTTCTTAGGGAGCACAGGGTCTATGAGACCTGCTGCCGGTGATTTCTCAAATCCGGCTGCAATGACTGTAACAGCGATCTCATCGGTAAGGTCTTCCTTGACAGATGCACCCAGGATGATGATGGCATTGCTGTCAGCCTCATCGCTGATCCTTGTAGCGACCTTATCCACATCCAGCATGGTAAGATCTCTTCCGCCTGTGATGTTGACAAGAACGGCTCTTGCTCCTGAGATCTTCGTCTCAAGCAGCGGGCTGTCCACAGCTGATGTAACAGCTTCCTCCAGCCTGTTCTCGCCCTTGCCGTGGCCGACTCCCATGTGGACGATTCCTCTGTCCTTCATGATGGTGGTCACATCTGCGAAATCAAGATTGATCAGTGCATCATCTACGATGATATCTGAAATACCCTGGACGCCCTGCTTGAGTACTTCGTCTGCAAGCTCGAATGCTTCCATAAGGGATGTCTGTTCCTGAACCGTCTCAAGAAGTTTATCATTCGGTACGACAACAAGGGAGTCCACATACTTCTTGAGGAATTTGATACCGAGATCCGCATGCTCGCTTCTCTTCTTACCTTCGAATCTGAACGGCTTCGTCACGACACCTACCGTGAGTACGCCCATATCCTTGGCAATCTTCGCGATGATCGGAGCTGCACCCGTACCAGTGCCGCCGCCCATACCGCATGTAATGAATACCATGTCGGATCCTGCAATGTATTTCTCCAGATCTTCAAGGCTCTCCTCGGCTGACTTCTGTCCTACCTCCGGATTGCCACCTGCTCCAAGTCCCTTCGTGAGTTTCTCCCCGATCTGGATCTTCGTCTCGGCCTTACTTCTTGCCAGGGCCTGCTTATCTGTATTGACAGCTATGAAAGTAACGCCCTTCATGCCGCCATCTATCATTCTGTTGACAGCGTTACATCCACCGCCGCCTACTCCTATTACTTTGATTTCCTGTATATTCGACTGAGTCGTCTCGAATGTTAACATATAAGTAGTACCTCCCCTTGGGTTTACCCTATTTTTTCTACCACACATTGTATCACAATAAATTTATTCAGTAAAGGAACAATAGTTATCTCCACTAACAATAATTGTACCTTTTTTCTTGCCTTTCTGGTAAAGATCGTATACGACCGTCTTAAGTGTGCCCGACTCGATGGCATCCATGACGTTATCGTAGGATCCTTTCACCTTCAGCTTGCCAAAAACAGTGGCTTTGACCCTGCCGTCGGTGATTTCTATGCTCTTGAGGAACATGTCGTTTTCGTCCAGCGACGCGATGAGGGCAAGGGCCTTATCAAACCCCTTATCATCCCTTAGTTTGATCTTATTCCCTCGCTGAGAATCGATCGGCTCGAATCCGAACAGCAGCGGGATCTCCTTTTGCTCCTTCGAGACATCGATGACCCTGCCGGAATTGTCCACTACGGTGAACTTCTCGCCGCCTTTGATCTGAGCCAGCCCCGATCGTTCCGTCACGGTGACGATGATCTTGTCCGGGAGTTTTCTCGAAAGCTTCACGTCCTGCACGTAAAGGTTCTCCTTGATCTTGCCCTTCTCCATGAAGAAATGGATGTCAAAGATGTTTTCCCCTTTCTTGATCTCCGTTCCCTTGAGGATCTCTTCCTTCGACAGCAGGTCGTTTCCTGTGACGGTGACCTTGGTCACTGTGAAATAGTCGAGGTGCATCACGGCAAACAGCGCAGCGATAAGACCCATCACGATGAGGATGCGCAAAAGATAATTCTTGCTCTTCTTTCTCTTCTTCCTCTTCTTGTGGCTTCTCCCTGCGTTCTTTGCCTTCGGTTTTTCAGGTTTCTTAGGCTTTTCGGGCTTTTCAGGTTCCTCCGCCTTCTCAGGTTTCTCCTCCTCCGACTGCACTTCCTCCGGTTCCGGCTGCTTTTCCTCCGGCTCTTCCTGTGAAGTTTCAGGGGCTTTTTCCGGCTTCTTTTCTTTCTTTTTGCCCCATTTCCACCAGCGCTTTTTCTCCGGCTTCTTTTCAGGTTCCTTCTCAGGCTCCTCTTCCGGCGTCTTCTCCGGCTCCTCCTGTGAAGCCTCTGCCTCCGGGCTCTCCGGTTCCTCCACAGTCTCCGGGATCTCCTGAGGCTCCGGCTCCTGCAAAGGTTCCTGCGAGTCTTGCGCCTTTGCGGCTTCCTCCGCTGCCGGTTTCGTCTCCTTGACCTGCTCCTGTTCGCCCTCCTGTATATTCTCTTGTTTCTGCTCCTTCAAAGGAGTCTCGAGATCTTTTTCGGACAAGAGTTTCACCTCTGTTATCTAAGTTCTTCTATGTTGTCGCAGATGGTCTTCACAGCATCCTCCGTTGCGCAGGATCTGCTCTTGACCGCCATATCTGCAAGTCCTTCCTTGTTCTCCATCATATAGGCGATGGTTTCCATGAGTTTCTCATTGGTGAGATCTTTTTCTTCAATGACATCGGCACCGCCTTTTTCTGCTACGGCTCTGGCATTGAAATACTGATGATTACCGGTGGCTGCCGGGAACGGTATGAAGATGGCCGGTCTTCCGCAGACCGTCACTTCCGCCACGGTAAGAGCCCCGCTCCTGCTGACCACAAGGTCGGCGGAGTTGATATAATCCGGCATGTTGTCGATATACTCCAGGATCCTGATGTTATCCTGGATCTCCACGCCGGTCTCCTTCAGTTCATCCGTAACGGCGTGGTAGTAGTTGCGTCCTGTGGCGAGGCAGATCTTCACGTGTTCGTGACCGTTGTACTTCTCGATCACGGACATCATAGCCTTGTTGATCCTGCCGGCTCCCTGGCTTCCGCCGAAGGCCAGAAGGACGAAATCCTCTTCGTCAAATCCCAGCTTCTTTCTCGCTTCATCTCTGTCCACTTCCAGGAAAGCCGCTCTCACGGGATTTCCCGTAACGACGTGCTTCTCAGGGTGCTTGAAATACTCCCCGGCCTCCTCGAAGCCCAGGAACATCTTGCTGGCGTGTTTCTCTCCCATCTTGTTAGTAACGCCCGGGAATGCATTCTGCTCGTGGATGTAGGATGGGATCCCCAGCTTATACGCATTTCCGACGATCGGGGCACTGGCATAACCGCCGGTCCCCACGACGAAATCCGGCTTGAAATCCGCCATGACTTTTTTCGCTTCTTTATTGGCATCCCGGAGGACCTTCATGGTTTTGAAGTTCCTCATCAGGTGCTTTCTGTCAAATCCCTGTACCGGGATCAGTCTTATATCGTATCCGTTTGCAGGAACAAGGGTCTTCTCCAGCCCCCTCTCCGCTCCCACGAAAAGGATCTCTGCATCGGGGTAACGTCTTCTGATTTCGTCTGCGATGGCGATAGCGGGATAGATATGACCGCCCGTTCCGCCTCCTGTCATAATCACTCTCATTCTTCAGACCTTTCTTTCTCTACAGGTTCCGATGGCTTCGCGCTGCGGGATATGTTCACAAGAATACCCGCACCAAACATGAACAGCAATATAGCATTACCGCCGTAACTGATGAACGGCAGGTTGATACCCGTTGCAGGCATTGACGAAGTAACGACTGCCACATTCAGTATCACCTGGATGGCTACCATCAGGACGATACCGGATGCCAGCAGCACCCCGAACTGATCTCTGGCGTGGATCGCCACGTGGGCTCCTCTCCAGAGGAATGCGCTGTACAGAAGCATCAGACCCATGATGCCCACAAGTCCCAGTTCCTCCCCGATGATGGCGAGGATGAAATCGTTCTGCGGCTCCGGAAGATACAGGTTCTTCATGACGCTCTCTCCCAGCCCTTTGCCGAAGAGCCCGCCGGAACCCAGTGCCAGCAGGGACTGTACCACCTGATATCCATCTCCCAAAGGATCCGCGAAAGGATCCAGAAAGCTGGCGAATCGCCCATACCAGTACGTATGCCGCAGCACCGTAGTGAGTGTCATGACCCCCGCAAAAGCGGCCCCGAATGCCAGGACGATATATTTCTTATGAAGCCCTGCTACGATGAGCATGCAGCCCATGATGCCCACTACTGTCAGCGCTGTCGAAAGGTTCGGCTGCTTGACGATGAGTCCCGCATAGACTAGGCCGATGCCGACGATGGGCAGAACGCCCCGAAACAGGGAATCGATCCTGTCCGGCTTCTCGCCCAGATACCACGCCGTGAACATGATGGCGCACATCTTCGTGATCTCACCCGGCATGATGGTGATCGGCCCCAGGCCCAGCCATCTCGTGGCGTTGTTATACGTCACACCGAGCGGCGTGAAGAGCAGCAGCAGAAGGACCAGCGCGCCGATGGCCGCCCAAGGTGCCACCTTCTTATAAAAACGATAGTCGATCACCGCCCCGGCGCAGAATGCGCCCACGCCTCCGACCAGCCAGATGCCGTGCCTTATCAGATAGTAGTAAGGCGTCCCGTACCTGCTGATGGAGTAGTAGTAACTTGCGCTGAAGATCATGATCAGCCCGAAAATAGCCAGCGCCGCAGTAAACAGCACCAGAAGGAAATCCGTGGATCCTCCCTTGGCCACAAGCTTGTTTATGATAGGAATATTCAGATTTATATTCCTTTTCTTTTTCTTCGCTGCCTTCCTCGAGGCGGTCCGGCCTCTTACGGAAGTGTTACTGCCTGTTGCCACTTGCGATTTCCTCTTTCAGACGTGCTGCACATTCTTTGAAATGGCGTCCTCTGACTTCAAAGCTCGGATACATATCCCATGAAGCGCATGCAGGTGACAGCAGCACCACATCCCCTGCCTCCGCGACTTCATACGCTTTCCGGACGCATTCTTCCATATCACTGCACATGATGATATCGGTAAACCCTGCATTCTCTGCCGTTTCCTTTATCTTCGGTGCCGTCTTTCCCAGAAGCACGAGGGTCTTCACTCTCCCCGGGAACATCCCCACGAACTCTTCGTAGGTCGCCCCCTTGTCGTACCCTCCTGCAATGAGTATGATATTCTCCTTCATGGCCTCGATGGCCTTGATCGCTGCATCAGTGTTCGTTCCCTTGGAGTCGTTGACGAATCTCACGCCTTCGATCTCTCCCCAAAGCTCGATCCTGTGCTCTACCCCTGCGAACTCTCTCATGACCTTCGCGATGACCTCAGGGTCGATTCCCCCAAAGTATGCGATGGCGCATGCTGCAAGGGCGTTCTCCAGGTTATGACTGCCCGGGATCTTCAGTTCGTCGGTACCGCAGATCACCGTCTCTTCGCCCTTCTCGTCTCTGATGACGATCTTTCCGTCCTTTACAAAGGCGCCGAAGGCAAGCTGCTCTTTCCTGCTGAAGGGTACGATGGTCACGTCCGCGCCTTCGCCCAGCGCAAAGCATGCCTTGTCATCGTAGTTCAGCACGCAGTACTGATCCTTCGTCTGATTCTTGAAAATATTGGCCTTCGCTCTGCCGTAGCCTTCCATGTCTCCGTGTCTGTCCAGATGGTCCGGCGTCAGGTTCAGGATGGCGGACACTTCCGGTCTGAACTCCTCTATGGTCTCCAGCTGGAAACTGCTGCACTCCGTCACCAGCCAGCTGTCCTCTTCGGCTTCCATCGCTTTGGACAGGACGGCTACGCCGATATTGCCCACAACGAAGCTGGAAGATGTGGCTTCTTTGTAGATCTCTCCTACGAGACTGGTGGTGGTCGTCTTTCCGTTGGTCCCGGTGATGGCCACGTACTTTCCTTTGCCTGCTCTGTATGCGATCTCAAGCTCGCCGGTGATCTCTGCACCCGCAGCCTTTGCTTCCTGGATGAAGCCAAGGGCCGGAGGGACTCCGGGGCTTAGGATGAGCAGATCGAAGGCGCTCATATCCTCCGGCACACGGCCGAGGAACAGTTCCACCTTCTGATCTTTCAAAAACGACAAAAGCTGAGGGTCCATTTCGGCCTCAGTTTTTGAATCCTGTACGGCTGTGTCAGCTCCGAGGCTGCACATCACACGGGCAGCGGCCTCTCCCGATCTGCCCATTCCTACAACAAGGACTTTCTTATCCTTAAAATCATGAATTGTCTGAGTCATTCTATATCTCCTGGATCTATATTATGAGGAAACCGGCAAAGCAGCAGATCAGTGTGAAGGCCCAGAAGGCCACCACTACCTGCACTTCGCTGTATCCACATTTTTCGAAATGATGATGGATCGGTGCCATCTTGAATATCCTCTTGCCGCCGGTGGCTTTGAAGTAGCCCACCTGAAGGACGACGGAGAGGGCCTCCAGCACGTAGAGAAGGCCTACGATGAGGAGCATCAGTTCAAGCTTCATGGCGATGGCCGCCGCAGCCAGACCTCCACCGAGGGCCAGCGAGCCGGTGTCGCCCATGAAGACCTTCGCCTTATGTTTGTTGAACACGAGGAATCCCAGGCATCCGCCGCAAAGGGCTGCGCAGAAATAGGAGCCGGCTTCCGACGCGTAGATCATGCCTGCGAAAGCAAAGAAGAAGGATACCAGCGCCGTGACGCCCGATGCCAGTCCGTCCAGTCCGTCCGTGAGGTTCACGGCGTTCGTCATGGCAAGTACTGCAAAGACGATGAACGGCACGTAGAGCCAGCCGAAGTCGATATAGATCTTCGCGAATGGGATCCAGACTTCACCGCCCAGTTCCTTGTACATCACGATGGCGAATATGACAGATATGATGATCTGCAGCGCCATCTTCTGATAGGCTCTGAGGCCCAGGTTCACTTTTTTGATCACCTTCAGGTAGTCGTCGATGAATCCGATGATGCCGAATCCGATGAATACAAGAAGGATGACGGCCATGGCAAGTTTATTGCCGCCGAAGAAGCCGCATCCTGCTATCGTTGCAGCGAATGTGCTGATGATGATGGCGATGCCGCCCATGCTCGGCGTCCCGGCCTTGCTCAGGTGGGACTGGGGTCCGTCTTCTCTTATGTTCTGTCCCGCCTTCTGTCTCAGGATCGGGATCTCAAATTTTGTGATCGCTACGGATATCACGAAGGATATCACCATAACAGCTATGATATAATACAACATTTCTTCTCCTAAAGTTCCAGTACTCGCTCTACTATGTCTTCCATTTTCATGCCTCTGGAGCCCTTCACGAGGACCACATCTCCGCTGCCGATGAGACGGTCAAGCTCGGGATAGAGGTCATCCTTCGACGGGAACCAGAAGACTTCCGCCTTCCCGCCTTCGGCGCCTTTTGCGATATCCTTTGAATGATCTCCGACGGCGATCACCTTTTGGATATCGAGACCCTTTGTGAAAAGTCCCACGCCCAGATGCTGCTTCGCGCTCTCTTTGCCCAGCTCGAACATGTCTCCGAGGATCGCCACGCGGCTGCCCTCGCACTCACTGCTCTGGAGGATGCTCAGGGCGCTCTTCATGGAATCCGTGCTGGCGTTATACGTATCGTCGATGACAGCAGCCTTGTTTCCTCTTCGGACGCTGAGTCTTCGTCCGGTGAGTTCCACCTTCCCAAGACCCGAGGCGCATTCTTCCATGCTAAGGCCAAGCAGATTGCCCACTGCCGCAGCGAGCGCCGCATTTGTGGCGCTGTGCACGCCCGGCACCGGAAGGGTGATCCGGTGGCTTACCTGCCTGAATTCCATTGAGAATTGTATACCCTCAAGGCCGAAATCGTCAACAGAGGATATGATATAATCGCTCCTGCCGTCGTATCCGATGGCGATCTGTCTGTAGTCGCCTTTCGTTCTTTCTTTCGTGAGGAATTCATCGTCGGCTGCGTAGACCAGTGCCCCGCCGGAGACGATGTGACCGGCGATCTCCATCTTCGCCCGGAAGATGCCTTCCCGGCTCCCCAGGTTCTCGATGTGGGCGACGCCTACGTTGGTGATGACCGCGATCTCAGGCTTCACGATGGACGCGAGTCTGTCAATCTCGCCGGCGTGGTTCATGCCCATTTCAAGGACCACTGCCTCCGTGCCCTCATCGAACTGGAAGATGGACATCGGAAGGCCGATCTCATTGTTGAAATTCTTCATGTTCCGTCCCGTGTTGTACTTCTCGGACAGCACGTAGTAAATCATGTCCCGGACCGATGTCTTGCCGACGCTGCCGGTGACGGCCACCCGCCTGACATCCAGGCTGTCCAGGTACCATGCCGCCAGATCGCCCATCCGGCGGACCGTGTCGTCCACCAGGATCACGTTGGCATCCTCCGTATCCTCCGGAAGATACTCGGTATCCGAGATAAAGACGGTCTCACATCCGGCATCCAGGACATCCTTCAGGTATCGATGTCCGTCCTGGTTCTCGCCACGTATGGCGATGAACATGTCGCCTTCCCCACATATTCTGGAGTCCTGCTTGATGTGGTATATGTAGTTGTCTTCCGATCCTGAAAGGAGTTTTCCTCCCGTTGCCTTCAGGATCTCGCTAATCTTGATCTTTTTCATATCAGTTGTACAAATATACTTTCGTTCCTTTTTTGACTTTCGTTCCCGGCTCCGGATACTGCTTCGTCACGACGAAATCGGATTCTGCGGCGGCCTTGGCATCGTAATCTGCCTTGAGATCCTTCGATCCGAGCAGCTCGATGCACTCGCTGGCATTCTTGCCGACCAGCTCAGGCACTGCGACCTTCTTGTCCGCATCTTCGTCCACTTCTTCCTGTATCGGAGAAACGTTCTCGTAGTTCAGCAGGTTCCTCAGCAGTCTCTTCGTTCCCGGACCTGCTACGACACCACCGTAGTGTACGCCCTTCGGGTTGTCGACGATGAGGAGCACGACCACCTTCGGATCATCCATCGGTGCCATGGCCACGCATGAGGAATACGTCTGGTCTACGTACTTGCCGTTCTTGACTTTGTTCGCGGTTCCCGTCTTGGCGCCGACCTTGTAGCCGTCGATCTTTACCGTACCGGCTCCGCCGTTATCTACGACGAACTGCATGATCTTTCTCATGTCGTCGGCCGTTTCTTTGGAGACGGTCTGACGGACGACTTCGTTGTCGAAGGACTTCACCGTTTCACCGTCGCTGTCCGTGATCTCCTTCACGAGTCGCGGCTTCATCATCTTGCCGTCGTTTCCAAAGGATGCGATGGCGGTGATGAGCTGGATCGGAGTAACGGCGATACCCTGACCGAAACCAATGGTTCCCAGACCTACAGGACCTGCCGTTTCCTCAGACTGGAGGATGGCGGTGGTCTCTCCCGGGAAGTCGATGCCGGTGGTCCCCGTTATGCCGAATGTGTCCAGATGGTCGTAGAACTTCTTGATGCCCACCTTGTTGGCGAGTTTGACGAACACCGGGTTGCAGGAGTTGGAAACGGCCTCCGGCAGCGTCTCTTTGCCGTGTGGTCTTCCGGTCCTCCAGCAGTGGATGGTGGTTCCCGCTATGGTGATGGCGCCGTTATCGTAGTATACGCTGTCCAGATCCGCCGCATCCTCTTCCAAAGCGGTGGCGGTGGTCAGCAGTTTGAACGTCGATCCCGGCTCATACACGTCGCATATCAGAGAGTTTCTCCACATCTTCTGGATGTAGGCCTGCTTCTTCTCGTCGGTGAGCTTCTCGAATTTCGCCTTGCTCTTCTTCGATGTCGGCGTGTTCGGATCGTTCAGGTCGAAGTCCGGAGTCTGGGCCATGGCCTTGATGTCCCCTGTCTTCGGATCCATGACGATGGCGAGGACTCGGTCGGCCTTCGTCTTCTTGGCCGTCCACTTGATGGCGTCCTCAGTATAGTACTGGATGACGGAATCTATCGTTGTGATGAGATTGTATCCGTCCTCTGCTTCGTAGTAGGTGGATTCTCCGTAGGAGAGCCGGTTGCCGGCAGTATCCGTATAGTTGATCTCTCTTCCGGCGATGCCGCTGAGATAACTGTTGTACTGCAGTTCAAGTCCGCTGAGGCCCTTGTTGTCCGATGATACGGTGCCCAGAACATGGGACGCGAAGGATCCCAGAGGATAACTTCTCTTCGTATCCTCCACGATCTCGATGCCGCGAAGTC
>CAMOWO010000015.1 GCA_946628525.1 uncultured Bacillota bacterium
TTCTCGTCGAGAACGTCTGTATATGGGTTGACGCCGGACTCTGCGATCTGGTCTTCCGTCAGCAGCGCGTTGCCCACTTCATCAGAAGGATAGCTGAGCATCACGATGACCTTCTTCGCACCCTTTGCCATTCCTTTGAGACAGATCGAGAATCTGTTCCTGGAAAGGATCGGCCAGATGATCCCGATGGTCTCTCCGCCGAGCTTGGCTCTGACATCATCTGCAATGTCATCTATACTCGCATAATTGCCCTGGCATCTTGCTACTACCGACTCCGTGATACTGATGATATCGCGGTCTCTGACCTCGAAACCCTCAGATTCAGCGGCCCCAAGGACGCTCTCAACGACCATGGAAGCCAGATCATCTCCCTCACGGAAAATCGGGCATCTGATCCCACGCGATATCGTACCGACTCTTCTCTCTGTACTCATATGTTTCCTCCTGAAAAATGTTTCCTGTCTTGACTTGTTGCTCAAGCCCTATTATTTTAGCACTTTACGCGCTTCACTTCAACTAATTAAAGTATACTGCATCATTTCATAACAAAGCCGGCTGCCTTCCATGATGTCCGGCGGCAGCAGCGCACGGGCCACCTGCTTCAGTTCCAGGTCCTCCGGGGCGCCCTCCAGTTTGAGCATGGCATAATCCCCATCGATCCTGGCGACGGTATAATAACGTTTCTCGAACAGATTTGTCATATCCTCCTCCTGACAACTATTTCAGATCCTTGAGATTACCCTTTTCGATCACTTCTGTATCGAACTTGTAATCGCCGTTTTCCGGGCTTCCTGACTCAATGGTCTTTGAGATCTTATAGTTGAGATCTTCTCCGACCTCAAGGATATTCTCAGTCTCAACAGGGACACCCATCTCTTCTGCTACGATCTCATTGAGTTCTTTCATGAGATTGCTGTTTCCGTTCTCATCGTATGCCTGGAAGCCTACAGCTGCATCGTAATATTCTTTCGGGAAATTCTCCTTCAGCCAGCTGTCGTGTTCTTCACCATCGGCACTCCAGACGACTTCGGTAAGCTCCGGATTCTCATCCGTATAATTGAACCGGATGATGACCTCTCCTGCACCACCTGATATATCATAGGCCTTATCCTTAACCACTACGTATTCCGCTTCGTTGAGGAAAGCATAGATCACACCTTCATTCCCGTTTCGTTCGGTGCCGTACACCTCTGCATTCGCAAAGCACTCGTCAGGAATATACTCTTTATACTGCGGCTCCATCTCCTTCTGGGAGATCTGCCACAGCAGAGCGTCCATCTGATCCTCTGTCAGTTCTACATTGCCTGCCGTATTCTGCGCATCACTGTCCTCTGCCTTATCCTGATTTCCGCAGGCAGCGATCCCGAATACTAAAACTGCTGAGAGAATGAACATCAAAAATGCTCGTTTCATATTAACCACTCCTTTCCTACAAAAGCGGCGCGATCAGCTTCGCTACCGGCCCCATGATCTTATAGAACGTTTCTCCATTTCTGATCGTATCGTATGTGACCTGACGGCATTTCGTCAGGGTTTCCTGAAAATCAGCCTCGATATCAGAAACACAGTCCGCTTTATACAGATATGTCGCGCATTCGAAATGATGGTAAAGACTGCGGTAGTCGAGGTTTATCGTGCCCACGACTGCCTTTTCATCGTCGGAAGTCCAGACCTTTGCATGGACGAATCCCGGTGTATATTCATAGATTTTCACGCCGGCATCCAGCAGACTGCGGTAATGTGATTTCGCCAGCGAATATGCGATCTTTTTGTCAGGGATACCAGGCAGTATCAATTTGACATCGATCCCCCTCTGCCCTGCATATTTCAGTGCCGTCTCAAGCTCACCGTCCAGGATCAGATACGGTGTCATGATGTGAACATAACGGCCGGCCCTGTTCAGGATATCCATATATACCGCCTCGCCCACTTTGTCCTCATCCAACGGACAGTCGCAGAACGGGATCACGAATCCCGACGGGCGGATATCTCCCGCACTCTCGGTGACAGCCGAGACTTCTTTGTAGTCCCTGTCTTCCGAAGACAGATTCCACATCTGCAAAAACATCAGCGTGAAGCTGGACACCGCGTCGCCTTTGAGCATGACGGCCGTATCTTTCCAGTGTCCGAAGCGTTCGATATGGTTTATATACTCGTCTGCCAGGTTGACGCCGCCGTTAAAGGCGACTTTGCCATCTATGACACAGATCTTACGGTGATCTCTGTAATTGTAATGGGAGGAAATGAAAGGCCGTATCGGTGCATATGATTTCGCCCTGATCCCTTCTGCTTCTAACAATTTGCAGTAATTCGAAGGAAGCGTGGAGATCTCGCACATCCCGTCGAACATGACGCGTACATCTACCCCGGCCTTGGCCTTGGCGATGAGGATCTCTAAGATCTTGCCCCACATATATCCTTCTTCGATGATGAAATACTCGAAAAAGATGAACTTTTCTGCCTTGGCGAGCTCTGTCAGCATCGCCTCGAATTTCTCCTCTCCCGACGGGAAGTAGGTGGTCTCTGTATTTACAAACGCCGGGAAGCAGCCGCTCCTGTTAAGGTATTTCAAAAGATCGTCTGTATAGCTGTCCTCCTCCCGAAGTTTGGAGAGCACATCAGGGTCCTGCCTGATCGCATCCTTTGTTTCTGCGATGCGTTCATTGGACAGTCTTTTGATCTTGCGTTGACCGAAATTAGACTGGGTGAAAAGGAGCATCAGACCGCCGGGCACCTGCAGGACCGATATGATGAGCATCCATGTCAGTTTCGCAGTGGAATCCATCTTGCTGTTGAACAGGTATATCATGATCGCGATGGTGAGGAGTCCAAGTCCGATATAGAAATGTTCCAGATGGTCATACAGGAAAAACAGCGGAAGCACCAGAACGGCAAGTTCTATAAGGATGAGCAGTATGATGATGAAGAACCTGCTGAAAATCAGCCCAAGGAGCCCTTTTCGCCTCGGTTTCGCCAGTCTTATCGCTGTGTCATTGATAATGTTTTCGCGTTCCATGTTCCCCTCGCTATCCGATTGACCCCGTTAAGATGCATTGGAATAATATGTTAATCTATATTATACCACCATGAATACTTGTTGCACAACAAAATACCCGTGCAGGTCTCCCTGCACGGGTTTGCGTCTTCTTAGGTTATCTGAACAGGTTCAGGATTCCGGCTGATTCCATAAGGAGGATGATGAGCATGATCGGTGCGATGTAGCGGATCATGACTGTGTACATCCCTGTGAAGTGGAAGTGTTCGCCGTTCTTCGTGATCTCGTCGAGGATCACCTTTGGTTTTGCTACCCAGCCGATGAGGATGCATGTCAGGATAGCGCCTGCAGGCATGAGCAGGTTGTTACTGATGTAGTCCATGATGTCGAGGATCTGGCCTACTGCACCTGTCGGCAGTGTAACTTCAAAGTAAAGTGCGTTGTATCCCAGACAGACGAATATGCCGCCGATCATTGCGATAGCACATTCGATTATTGCAGCCTTGTTTCTCGAGATGTGGAACTCGTCGATGAAACTGGATACTACTGCTTCCATAACTGATACAGCACTTGTCAGAGCTGCGAACAGTACCATGATGAAGAAAAGAGCTCCCATCACCATTCCAATGCCGCCCATTGCCGAGAATACTTTTGGCAGTGATACGAACATGAGTCCAGGGCCTGCCGTCATGCCGTCAGGACCTGCGAAAGCAAAGATAGCAGGAATGATCATGACGCCGGCAAGGACCGCAACAACGGTATCGAATACCTGGATCTGAACAACGGATTTCGTCAGATTCGTGTTATCTGCAAGATACGATCCATAAGCGATCATGATACCCATGGCAACGCTCAAACTGAAGAAGAGCTGTCCCATCGCATCGACGATAACGGACAGAAGTCCTGTCAGCGTAAGCCCTGTGAAATTAGGGATCAGGTATATTTTGAGACCCTGAAGTCCCGTTCTCGTAACACCATCAGCATCTGTATGACTGATCGTCAGTGCAAAAATGGAGATGATGATAACGAGTATCAGAAGTGCAGGCATGAGTACCTTTGCGGATGCCTCGATACCCTTGTTTACACCCATTACGATGATCACAGTACATGCCAGCAGGAATATGATCGTCATCACGATCGGTGACACGCTGCTTGTGATGTACTCGCCGAAATAGCCGTCCGCTGCAGATGCTTTGCCGCCGCCTGTAAGGAATACCAGGCAGTACTTGATGACCCATCCGCCGATCACGCAGTAATACGGCATGATGATGATCGGTACGAGACAGCTGATGATGCCCAGCGGCTTCCAGCCTTTCTTGATCTTATCGTACGCTGAGAGAGGTCCCAGCTTCGTTTTACGACCGATGGCGACTTCTGTCGTCAGAAGTACAAAACCAAAGGTCAGCAGCAGAATGATGTAAACGAACAGGAACAGTCCGCCACCATCCTTTGCGGCAAAATACGGGAATCTCCAGATGTTCCCCAGACCTACTGCACTGGCCGCCGCAGCCAGTACGAATCCAATTGAACCACCGAATGAATTTCTTTCTTTCATGTCGATACCTTCCTCGTCTTACCTCTTTCTGAAATTGATTTCTCTTGAACCTAACTTATCTTTATCTCTGCCCATGTAGCGAAGCTCCTTGAGCCAGAGATTTCTGAACGTAATGATAAAGTAGATCGTACCCAGCACTTCTGCTGCCGGAAACGATACCCAGACCGCAGGCAGACCCCATACTTTCGCGAAAACGATTGCCATCGGAAGCACTCCGACGAGCTGTCTTATGAGGGAGCCCCACAGACTCAGGAATCCGTGTCCCGATGCCTGATAGATCGATGATGTCATGATCCCGAAGGCTGCCGGGAGGAATACGATGCTTATGATCCTCATGGCGGGAACGCCGATCTCATACATCGCTTCACTGCCCTGTGAATTGAACACCTGCAGGATCTGATGCGGGAAGAACTGGAATATCAGAAGCCCCGCACCCATGATGATCATAGCGAAGGTCATCCCCTTCTTGTAGGTTTCCATAAGTCTTTTACGGTCACGTGCTCCGTAGTTGAATCCCATGATCGGGAGTACGCCCTGATTGAGGCCAAATACAGGCATGAACACGAAGGACTGTATCCTGCCGTAAACTCCGTTGACGGCAACGGCTGTCTCCGTGAGCCCTCCAAGGATGAAGTTCATGCTGAACTGAAGCACAGAGCCTATAGCCTGCATGAGGATCGATGGTGCTCCGACCACATAGATGTCTTTGACGATGGTTTTGTTCCATTTCCAGCCCCACAGCTTCACATGCACCGCATGGTCTCCTCTAAACAGCAGGATCTGGCCAAGTATGAAGGAAACCATCTGGCTGGTAACTGTAGCGAACGCTGCACCAGTAACACCCAACTCCGGAAACGGCCCTACTCCAAATATCAGGAGCGGGTCAAAAATGATATTTATGACCGCACCCACGAGACTGCATACCATAGGGAATATCATATTTCCCATGGCCTGCAGTATCTTCTCGGTGGTGATCTGTATCATGATGAAAAGACTGCCGACCGATACGATCTGAAGGTATGCCGAGCCCGCATCGAATATGTACGGAGTATCCGTAAGTATGTGCATCAAAGGCCTCGTAAGGAACAGCCCGAATAGTGCGAAAAAGATCCAGTTGAAGAAGCTGAGTCTGTATCCGTGGCTTGCTGCCAGATCTGCCTCTTCGTAGTTTCTCGCCCCCAGCCTTCTGGATATGAGCGAATTGATGCCGACACCGGTCCCTACTCCCACAGCGATCATCAGAAACTGCATCGGCGCAACGTATGTAACCGCTGCCAGTGCCTGCTCTCCGATCAGGGAAACGAAGTAGCTGTCCACGACGTTGTACATCGCCTGGATCATCATGCTGAGCATCGCAGGCCAGGACATAGCAAGAATGAGCCTGCCAACCGGCATCTCACCCATCCTGTTCGTTCTGTTCAGCGACTTTCCCTCAGCCATAATTTCTCCTATACGTCAAAAATTGCCCTTGCGGGCATTATTTCTCAAACAACTCGAACCATAATAACAAAGTTTTTGTGTATTATCAATAGGAAACGGCCACATTTTTTGTGACCGTTTACATTTAGAATAGTTCGAATATTTATGCAAAGCATCCGCGGTTATTTCGCGATCTCCGTTTTATACACGAAGTGCACTTTGCTCTCCATCCCGCTGCTCACTTTTGAGAAGTGATCGTAGTCTTTGCCTGCCTTCATGACATCGTCCAGATCCTCCGTCAGGCCCTTGAGATCGTCGTTGTACATGTCCACGAGTTTCTTGATGCCTTCCTTATAGTACTTGGACATGCCCTTCTTCAGTTCGTTGGATCCTTTATCGAGCATTCCGATTCCTTCGATCAGAGTACCTGTGCTGGCGTCGAATGTCTCCATGCCGTCGGCCAGCTGCTTCGCACCGGAATTCAGCGTCGCCATTCCTTCATCCAGCTGACCGGCTCCATTTGCCAGATCATTCGCCCCTTTGCTCAGTTTACCTGTACCGCCTGCAGCGATATCCAGACCTGAGTAGAGCTGTTCTGCACCTTTCACAAGGCCGGGGTTCTTCTTCGTTCCATCGCCGTCAAGACCTGACTGTACAGCCTGGAGACCACCCTTTATGGTGCTCGCACCATTCTTCAGATCTGTTGCACCTGTTTTCGCTTCTCCAAGTTTTGTGTCGATCGTCTCTGCACCGGACTTGAGTCCTTCTGCACCTGTCCCAAGTTTCTCAACTCCATCTGTGAGAGCGGATGCGCCGTCTGCGACTCCCTTAGCCCCTGTCTCGAGGCCTGATAAACCTCCGGCAGATTTCTTTGCAGCTTCCAGAGCACTGTCCATGGATCCAATCAGTTTGTTATAGTCATCAGGATCCATCGAATCCTTCATGGCTTCGAGATCCTTTTTTGCTTTCTCTATCGCTTCAACACTTGCATCTGCATAAGATGATACTCCGCTGATACCGCCTGAGACCTGCTGTGCACCCTGCTCCACCTTCGTCAGACCTGGCGTCAGCTTTTCAGCACCGGCTTCAAGATCAGAAGCACCTTGCTTAAGGTCAGATGCACCCTGCTCCAGCTGACCCAGACCTGTCTCAAGATCGCCTGCACCCTGCTCCAGTGCTTTCGCTCCGTTCACGAGGCCCGGATTCTTTTCGGTGCCGTCTCCATCAACACCTGCCTGGACCTGCTGCAGCCCACCTGCGATCGTCTTTGATCCGTCTCTGGCTGTGATGACACCTTTTTTCAGATCTCTGAGGCCTGTAGCCAAAGTATTCGCACCGCCGGCGAGTTTCTTAGTATTCTTCTTGACTGTTTTCGTACCATCACTTACGGCCTGTGCGCCGTCATTGAGCCGATCAACGCCATCCTCAAGTTCATCTGATTTGCTGTACATGAAGTCGACCCCGTCATACAGTTCCTGGGTCCCTTCCACCAGCTTCTTCGAAGCCTTGTCCAGCTGGTTGATATCCTCGTCCAGGTCCATGTCGTCGAATTCCGATGTGTCGATGTCCTCGTAGATCTCGTTTGTCACGATGGTCATCATATCCTCGCAGTCGAACTTGTCGGCCGTACCTGTGATGGTGACGCTGTCGCCGAGAGGGATCTCATCAGAGTCGATGCCCATCTTCGCCTTGAGGCCCGGGATGGCCATGCCCACCACGATCGTATCATTGCCGTTGTCGAGGACTTTGCCGTTATCCACCTCTACATTCTTGAACGTCTCTTTGTCCGCCATGAGGCCGGTCATGACGACGAACGGCACCTTTGTACCATTGATCTCAGCATCATTGTGGTAGTCGATCTTTATCTTCACATCACCGGATTTGCCCTGGAGCTTCTCACCGGTGATCTGCTTCCCGTTCAGATAGTACGTCACGTCCATGGTGACCGGGACGCTCTTATCCGTATATCCCTGGTAGTAGATGTCCTCCCCCGAGGCGTTCCACTCCAAAGTATTGCCGTCCTGCTTGAACTTCTCGTCGCCTTTCACGTTCTCGATCTCCGAAAGGTCCGATTCGTCCACCAGAGTTTTCGAGTTGTCTTTGTTCACCAGGTGGTCGCTGACGATGGTCTCTGTTGCTGCCCCGGAACCATCGGTGATGACGTATACCGTCTCTTCTTTGACGTTCTTCGTCGCTCCGAGGACCGGTGCGCAGCTCATTGCCAGTCCCACGATGACTGCAGTCGTCGCAGTGAGTATTCTGTTCATCTTATTCTTCTTCATCTGCAATATCCCCTTTCAGAGCGTTCTGTTCTATCATTGCTTTCATTTTGCTCGTTGTCCTTACGATCAGTTTGTCAAAAAGGACCAGTGCCGACGGCAGGAACAGCATGACGATGACCATACTGATCAGTGCACCTCTCGCCATCAGTGAGCAAAGAGAACCGATCAGGTCGACCTGCGAGTAGATGCCGACTCCCAGTGTTGCTGCCGCAAAGGCCAGTGCGCTGACCATGATGGACGGCATGGAAATGTAATGTGCACGTCTCACGGCTTCTTTGGCGTCGCAGCCGTTCGTTGTCCTTTCGTATTTATATCTCGTTGTCATAAGTATCGCATAGTCGACGGTGGAGCCAAGCTGTACGGTACTGATGATGATGCCTGCGATGAAGGCCAGTTTCGTTCCTGTATAGCACGGTATGCCCAGGTTTATGAAGATAGCCAGTTCGATGACGGCTACCAGGATCACCGGCAGGCTGAAGGATCTCAGTACTACCAGGATGATCAGCAGGATCGCGAATATCGAAACGAAGTTTACGACCTTGAAGTCATGTGCTGTGATGTCTATCAGGTCGTTCGTACACGGTGCTTCTCCGATGAGCATAGCCTTGGTATCGTACTTGTCCATGACCTTGTTGATCTGATCCACCTGACGGTTGACTTCATCCGATGCAACCGGGTATTCACTCGTGACCATCATCACCTGCCAGTGTTCGTTCTGGACAAGGTCCGTGACTTCATCAGGAAGCATGATTGACGGGATGGTCCCGGCAATGCTCTTCAGACCCAGACAGTTCTTGACGCCGTCCAGTTTGTCGATCTCCTTTGCCATGGCCGTGATATCCTTTGCGCTGGTATTGGCATCCGCCATGATCATGTACGATGTAGCGATGCCGAACTCGTCCGCCACCTTCTCGTTCGCCACGGCGAATGGAAGCGTCTGCGGCACGCTCTCGTCCAGTTTGTAGTACTCTTCTGTGTTCGCATATCCGTAGACTGCCGGGATCAGGACCACCAGAAAGAGGATCAGCATTTTTTTCGGGTTGTTCACCAGAAATTCGCTGAGCTTATGAAACTTCGGCATGAAAGATCTGTGTGAGAATTTATGGATGTACTTCTCGAGACCCAGGATCAGTGCCGGCAGGATCGTCACGCTTCCGACGATCCCGAATATGACGCCCTTTGCCATGACGATACCCAGGTCGAGGCCGAGGGTGAATGTCATGAAGCAGAGGGCCAGGAATCCTGCGATCGTTGTGATGGAACTTCCCGCGATGCTGGTCAAAGTCTGTGCGATGGCGTGGGCCATGGCATCTTCCCTTCTCCTGCCGTGCATCTCGTGCTGCTCCTTGTAGCTGTGCCACAGGAATATAGAATAGTCCATCGTGACACCCAACTGCAGCACCGCAGCCACCGCCATGGTGATGTAGGATATCTCTCCTTTAAATATATTGGACCCCATATTGAAGAGGATCTCCATACCTATACCGCTGATGAAGATCACCGGGAGCATCCAGGAATCCAGGAAGAACCCCAGCACGATTGTGGAAAGGATCACCGCCAGCAGCACATAGATCGGCATCTCGTGGTCCGTAAGTTCCTTCAGGTCCTCGACGAAAGCCGTCATACTGCTGATATAGCACTGCTCCCCGCAGATCTGTCTGAGCTGCACCATGGCCTCCAGGCTCTCATCCGCTGAGGTGCCGGCCCCGAAGAAAATTGCCATCATGGTGGCATCTTCACTGTTGAAAGCGCTGCTCAGATCATCAGGCAGTATCTCGATAGGCACCGAAAGATCAGCTACAGTATCGAACCAGAGAACGGATTCCACGTTGTCCACTTCCTCCATCTTGGCCTTCAGTTTCGCCACATCCTTATACTCCATTCCTTCGACGGTGATGAGGCCGTAGCCTCCTTTGCCGAATTCATCCAGCAGGATGTCCTGTCCTTTGATGGTTTCTATGGAATCAGGAAGATATGTGAGTACATCGAAGTTTACTCGCGTCCCGATGAACCCGAATATCGACGGGATCAGGAGCAGGAGCGCCACGATGAGGATCACCTTCCTGTGTTTCGTTACGGTCTGTCCGAACTTAAGCATTTACGTCTCCTTATATGTATAATTTCATTTTTGCATTGCAAGCCGCTTGTATTATAATCCTCCCTGCTTTCGTAACAAATGCGCAAATCAAAACAGATGCACAAATTTTGTGCATCTGCTAAAAATTGTCCAAATTATCCCTTCAAGATCGTTTCCATATCCAATGTGTCCAGCGCGTGCTGGGAACTCTGAAGTACCGGCAGCAGAGTTGCTCTGAATATCTCATCACAAAGGACGGCGATGGCTTCCGGCGGTGTAGCCATATCATCGGTTATCCACTGCTGTATCACGCCCTGGAACGCGCTCCTGTAAACGAGCGCCGCGATCTTCTTCGGCTCTTCCCCGACCTTATCCGCATCTTCCGTATGTTCGATCAGCCGGTAGATCACACCGTCGATCATCTTGCCAAGATACATATCGATGTTCTCGTGCTGCATCGTATGGAAAATGTGATAGACCATATCCTTATTTTCGTACAGATAATTGATCCCCGAAAGAAAACCGGCTTCCCATTCCTGTGTCTCTGCGTACCTGTCGATGAGGCTCGACACTTCATCCTCAAAAATGAAGTTGACGACATCATATATGTCCTCGAAATGATAGTAGAAGCTGTTTCTGGTAAGACCACACCTGGCAGTGATCTCCTTGACCGTGATCTTATTGAGCGCCTTTTCTTTGAGCAGTTGCCGGGTGGCCTCAGCG
>CAMOWO010000016.1 GCA_946628525.1 uncultured Bacillota bacterium
GCTTTATCCACAGCGCCTCCGACAGCTCGTTCTCATCCATCGTGATCTCATCCGACCCTTCGATCTCCACGAAGTAACCTGCCATGACGATGCCCGTCTGGCCCCATGGCTGGCTCCCGAAATAGTGGATCTTGCCCACTTTCAGGCCCACCTCTTCCTCGACCTCCCGGCGGATCGCCCCTTCCAGCGACTCCCCGATCTCAACGAAACCGGCGTTCAGCGCGTAGCCTTTGTACGGGCGCCCTTTGTAGCGCGTGGCAACGATCCTGTCGCCGTCCACGATGGCCGCGAGGATCACCGGCGCGATCTTTGGGAACTGCAGATTGCCGCAGCGGCAGCGCAGAGCGCGGATGGCAGGGTGGTGCTCCATCGGGGCGCCGCACCTTCCGCAGAATTTGTTGTCGCCGTACCACACGTTCAGATGGTGTCCGGTGGCGATGGCGAGAGGGATCCATTTGACGTCCGCATCGTAGAGCTTATGGATGTCAAAAAAATCAAAACCCTCAGGCGCGATCTCCAGGTTTCTCACCAGGTACAAAGGAGTCTCGTCGGCTGCGAAGAGATAGATGGCTTCCTCCATTGCCCGCTGCGCATCCTCGCCCAAAAGGTCGAAGGTGGGCAGGGTAACGGTGGCGCCTTCTTTTCGCGCCAGGACGCCGGAACCTGTGAAGGTGAGAAACAGATCCGAGACCTGAGGTCGGGTGTTTCTGTATTCATTGTGGAATACGTGGGGTGCGATATCCTGTATCATGATTCTCCAATCTGCCGGGCCTGCCGGCGATAATGTGTTATATCCATTTAACCACCGGCAGACATATTAGGCAAGATGAAAGCAGATTATTTTCGTTTTGAGTAACTGCGCAGGTAGAACTGCCTCTCGATGAAGGCACCGATCTTGTTCACCGGCTTGCGGGCCTTTTTGAGACCCAGAAGGGCGGCCTGACAGTTCTTTTCCAGAACGACGGCTGCCGCGCGGGCTTCATCGATATCGGCACCTTTGCATATGGCGCCGTCGTCCTTCAGCAGGACGGCTGACCTCTTCTGGAGGCCGCTGGAGATGCTGCGGGAGTTCTTGCCGGCGCAGGCGATATCGGGTCCGATGATCTGCGCGGCATCATCGAGATAGGCCGGGACGGTTTTGCCCCTGAGGCTCATCTCCATGATGAACGGCGTGCGCACGTGGAGCAGTACGCCGTGACCTCCGGCGATGTTGCTGACTTTCTCAGCCGGTGCGGCGGTGCCTTCTGTGGACGGCAGATACTGCATGCAGCGTCGTTCGAATATCCTGCCGCTCACGGTTTCCAAAACATCCGCGATGCGGAAGGCTTCCTCCATGGTGACACCCATGCATACGGCGCCGTGGCTGCGCATGAGGACGGCCCGGGCATTCGGGAAGGCCTCTGCAGATTTTGCGACGCTTGCGGCGAGAGGCTTCGTGGAGGAAAGGGCGTAGGCTGCGCACGGAAGCTCCGTGCCCAGAGTCATGAGCTCTTCCTGCTCGATGATGTGGTGCCTGCCGCTCAGATCCAGCTCCTTTGCCAGATGGACCAGGTCGAAGTTTTCATCCAGGACGCTTATGGCAGAGGCGTTGCTCTGGTGCGTGTGGATGATGAAGCCCACCTGGGGACGCAGTTTGTAGAGATTAGCATGGAGCCCCTTCTCGCTGGAAGGTTTGTGCTCGCCTTCCCAGGAGAGGTCCTCGACCTTTACTTTCACGAGGTCGTTCTCAGTGAGATCCTCGTATGCTTTGCCGCTTGGCGTGATGATAAATTCGTTTTCGGAGATACGGGCGCTGATGTTGCCCCATGTTCTGCTGGCGAGTCCGCGGCGCAGCAGCTCCCTGCCGGCCTGAAGGACCTTCGCCGTCGCTTCTTTGTATTCATAGATCATTGGTGGCCTCCCGCTATCAGAGCTTCGCGCACTTGGAGAATACTCGGTCGAATCTTGCGATGCAGTCATCGATCATTTCTTCGTCATAGGCGGCGCTGGTGTAGAGTCTTGAACCGGCCAGTGTAACGATGCCCTCTGCCATGTAGGCGGCACCGATGTGCTCCATTTCTTTCTGGCGCTTGCTGGTCTGATCCAGGATCTTCGGAAGGGTCCACGGCTTCTTCCAGTTGATGGCGAAGTGCATGGTTCCCACGGTGTCCACGTGGCAGATGGAGCCCTGGTTGAACACCACGAATGGCAGCCCGTGCTTCTCGGCAGAAGCCTTGATGCCCGCCGTGAGCCTGTCGCCCATACGTCCTGCCTTCTCGCAGGCGTTCGTTTCCTGGATCTCGCAAAGAGTGTAGTATCCGGCACAGCATGAGAGCGGTGTGGCAGCCATGGTGCCTCCGCAGAGGGCTTTTTTGACCTTCTTGCCGGAGGAATCGATTCCGGCTCCAAGATGCTGCATACAATCTCTGTGGCCGCCAATGCCGCCCGCTCCCGGGTATCCGCCTGCTATGATCTTGCCAAAGACAGTAAGGTCAGGATCCACACCGAAATATCCCTGTGCTCCGCTTGTACCGATACGGAATCCTGTAACGACCTCATCGAATACCAAGAGGGCTCCGTATTTGTGAGCCAGCTCTTCTGTGCCTCTTATGAATTCTTTCGTAACGGGGCGCGTGCCGCTTTCTGGGCCAACAGGCTCGACAAAAACAGCCGCGGTGCCGCCGCGATGTTTGTTTTTCTTCAGTTTATCTTCCAGATCTTCCAGATCTCCCGGGAAGAATTCGTCCGTGTGGGAGAAGACGTATCCCGGTATGCCCCGGGACTGCAGACCCTTTGTGCCCGGGATGCGGATGCCGTAGGCCAGCTGGTCCGACCAGCCGTGGTAGGCGCCGCCCATCTTGAGCAGGTTCTTGTGCCCCGTCTTCAGGCGGGCGATACGTGCAGCCACCATGGCGGCCTCCGTACCGGAACCCAGCATCCGGAACATCTCTACCGATGGGACCATCTCGGAGATCTTCTTTGCCAGTTTGTATTCGTATTCATGAAAAAGTCCCGTGGAAGGACCGCATGTGTCCAGAAGCTCGAGGACCTTTTCGCGGATCTTCGGAGGGTTGCTGCCGATGATCGTCGGGCCTCCCGCCTGCAAAAGGTCGTAGTACTCGTTGCCGTCCACGTCGTAGAGCTTCGCGCCGTCGGCCTTCGCCATCGCGATCGGGAACGGGTAGCTGAATGCCAGATTGTGCTGCACCCCGCCCGGGATGATCTGTCTGGCTTCTTTGTTCATGCGCTTGGAAGTGGCGCACTTCTTCTCGAAGTATTCGGCCTCATATTCGGCCAGGGCATCCGGTTTGATGCCGTAAATAGGGCTCTTGATGAGCTTATCCAACCGGGCGCAGATCTCGTCTGCGTCCAGATATTGATCAATTGCGAATCCGTCATATGCCATGACAATGCCTCCTTTATTGTTCTGATGCCTGGGCCTCTTCGCGGGCCTCGATTTTTTTCGCTCTTTTGTTCGTGTCGATGGATTTACCGAATACGAAGAATCTGTCGTACAGGTATTCGGTGATGAAATTGCAGGCCATGGTGAGCCCGATCACGATGTAGTAGTTCCAGTGCAGCGTGTCGGCCAGGTAGTCGCCGCCGATGGTGGTGACCGGTGTGAAGACACAGTAGAAGGCAGCCACCTTCATCATCGCCACCGGGATGTTGTTCGCAGACTGGAATGTGAAATGTCTGTTGAGGGTGAAATTCCAGATCACAGAGCAGATGAGCGCTGTGAGATAACAAGGCCAGTAGGAGAAATCCGTCAGTCGTTCCAGTAGGGTGAAAACGAGGACTTCGATGATCCCCGCCGATACGGAGAACAGGGCGAACTTCACCGCGCGCATGGCTTCTTTGCGTGTTTTCTTGTTCAGGCTGTCAGCCACCTTCATTCATCTCCTTCCGTGCGGCCCTGAGTGCCGGAAGCATCCATGGCTGCAAAATTATGCTTGTTCGAGTGATATAGTTCCTTAAATACTCTGTAGTTCCTTTCGTAGATTCCCGCGGCGTCCTTTCTCGGGACGAAGACCTTCGCCGCCTTTATCATCTTGCCGGCTGTCCTGATGTCCGGAAGGAGGCCAAGTCCTGTCGCGGCCGTAAGTGCGGCTCCTGCAGATCCCGTATTCTGCGGGCTGTCCGGCACCTCGATCCTCCGGCCCGTTATGTCGGCGAGGATCTGAGAAGTCACGTCGCTCAAAGCGCCTCCGCCGCAGAAACGGATGGTGCTTCCCGTGTGGATCTTCCGGTCCTGACACTCCAGCATCCATCTCATGTGGAAACACACGCCCTCCGTCACAGCACGGATCATCTCCGTCTTGCCGGTATCGAGGGTCAGTCCGAAGAAGATGCCGGTGGCATTGTGATCCTCGAATGGGCACCTGTTGCCGTGGAGCCAAGGTGTGAAGATGACGCCTCCGCTGCCCGGGGGACATCGTTCGATGACTTCAGACATGTATTCGTAAAGGCTGCTGTATATATGTTCTCTGCTTCCCGTGATATCGTTCTCCTCGAGGTAGACGCCGATCTCATCCAGAGCCAGGTGATCCTTCACCCATTCCAGACTCTTGCCCGCCGTCTCCATCTCGGCGAAATAATTGTATTTGCCACGCTGGGCGCCCACTATGGAAGCCATCATGGTGCTGGTGTCCACATATTGTTTATCGACGATGGTCGATACCCATCCTGAAGTGCCGCAGTAGATGTGCGTATCACCTGTATCCACGCAGCCGCTTCCGATCCCGATCAGGCTCGCATCGCCGCCGCCTCCGAAGACCGGGGTGCCTTCTGCGAGACCGAGCTGCGCTGCCTGTTCCCCGCGCAAAGTGCCCGCGGTATCCGTTACGTCGATGACCGGCGGTAGATGAGAGATATCGACACCGAAGGTGCTGCAGAGCTCGCGGCTCCAGCACTCTTTGCCATTTCTGGTGTCATACAGGAGGGTGGAGAATGCGCTGTCCCGGGTCATGACGAAGTTCCCCGTCATCCTGGCGATGAGGTACTCCTTGACGTCCAGCCACCATCTGGCCTTCGCGAAGTTCTCCGGTTCGTTGTTCTTCACCCAGAGGTATTTCCACATCGGGTCCTTGACGCTGGCCGAAACCGCCCCGGTGATCCGCAGACTCTTCAAGAGTTTTCTGGCGTTCATGCCGGCGACTTTGAATCCGCTGCCGATCCCGGCTTCCATCTCCGCCGAGGCCCGCTGATCCATGTAGCTCATCGGGTGCCGCACCGGGATCCCTTCTTCGTCCACCAAAACGAGCCCCTGCATCTGGGAGCAGAAGGAGATGGCAGAGATGTCCGAAGGGTTCACCCCGTGATCTTTTGCAAAGAGTTCACGGGTGCTGGCCGCCATGGCGTCCCACCATTCATCGGCATGCTGCTCCGCGCCCCCTCCGGGGAAGGTATAGAGCCCATAGGAAGCGGAAGCATACCCCAGCATCTGTATGTCTTTGTCTATGCGAAACAAGCAGGTCTTGATGCCTGTGGTCCCCACGTCGTAAGCTAGGATATAAATCATAGGATCCCTCCTCAGCTGAGGCCCAGAGCTGCGGTGATGAACTTCATGAGCTGCTCTCTGACCTTCTCGTCATTGACAGGAGTCTCCTCGCCGCAGTACTCTCTGAAACGATCCTTGTAGTAATCGCAGGCGTAGGAGAAGTGCAGCATCATCATGAGGTTATCGAAGAAGAATGCGAAGAGCTTCGGATCCAGATCGTCCCTGACGATGCCGGCATCCTGTGCTTCTTCAAGAAGTCTGCTGTAGAGCGCTGCCGAAGGGCCTTCGATGGCATGTGCGATCTTGTCAGGATGAGGTGAGCCGGAAACGATGATCTGATGGTACAGCTTGAAGTACTCCGGATGGCTCCTGGCCGCATCCTGAAGATGGATGATCAGGTTCTCGATCCTGACCGTCAGGGAGTCCTCCAACTTGGAAATATCATCGAAGACACTGTCGAGATATTCGAGGCTGAGCTTCACGCATGCAGTGAACAGGGCCTCCTTATCTTCGTAGTATTTGTAGATGACACCGACGCTGAGGTGCGCATCCTTCGCGATCTTGTTGATGCTGGCGCCATAGTAACCCTTGTCCCCAAAGGCATTGATGGCGACGGAGATCAACTTATCGATCTGCTTCTGTGTGAGTGGTTTTAACATAGATCTGTCCTCTCTTGATCCAAACTTGTGAGCGGTTGCTCACGAGGTTACCTTTATTGTAGTGATTTTAGAGCAACTTGTCAACCCCCTTTAGCGAGATAAAGTGCCATTGTATTCAGTGGATTTCAGGCATGCCGGACCTGCCGTGAAGAGCGATATAGTGAAAAGCCCCGCATGAAGCGGAGCTTTGTAATAATCATTATTGGTTTTATCTATCGATGGGACGTTATATGGTTTCCGATTTCAAGTTAGATGACCTTCATGAGATTCTTGTAATCCTTTTCGGCTTTGCCGGAGCCTGCCGGCTTGGAGAATGATTTTTCACCGATTTTTATTCTGCAGAGCTCCAGAACGTTCTTACTGTAGGTCGGGTTCACTTCCGGGTCTATCGAAAGAGGAATGCTCCTGTAGTAGAGGTTGAGAGGCGTGCGCTTCGGGTCAGAGAATACTCTTCCGCCTTCTTCAACGAGATCTTCTGCACGGTCGAAGACCTGAAGCGGGGAACCCTCTACGAACTCGATCCTGACATCTTCGTTTCCCTTGAACTCATTTACGACTTTTTCGTTGTTTGTTACGATGATCTTCTTCATTTTCTTTACCTCCTTGGATTTTATGTGCTTTTGTTTTGTATCTTCTTTGTGACCTTATAGTAGCCTGAGAACTGCAGAGCATGTAAAGATACTGTTTTTTGAAAATCGAAAGGCAGATTTACAGGGGGACAGGTGGAGGAGAAAGGGTGAAGTTCACTTGACGTGACACGTCCCAAATAATTAAAATGAAGGTAGGGTGAGGCAGTTTCGAAGGGAGGCAGCCATGAAAATCAGTGAATTCGCATCGAAATTCAATATGAATGCTTCAGCGGTAAGGTACTACGTCAACAACGGTCTTCTCATTCCCGATATCAAGAACGGTCAGTACTGGTTCGGGAAATCATGCACGGAAGATATGGAGAAGATCCTGAAACTCAAGAGATTCCATTTTTCTATTGAGGACATCCAGCTCTATCTCTTCCTGGAGAAGACGTCGCGATTCAAAGACGATGTCATACGAAATCTCATCAGGGAGATCCTGGAGAAGAAGAAGGAAGAACTCCTTTCGGAGCGGGAGGAGATCGACAAGAGCCTTGCAGATATTACGGAGGAGATCGAATCCCTTCCTGAGGTTGCCATCGACGACACGACGAAATCGGGCATTCCTTTTGCATTCATCCCATCGCTGTACTGCCCGCACTGTCAGCTGCCCCTCAATCTGGAGAATGCAAGCATGTCGGCAGGATATCTGACCAACGGCGCACTGCACTGCAGCTGCGGATACAGCGCCCAGATCAAGGACGGGATCATAGAATGCGAGGGAAGTTATGACGACACGCCACTCAAGTCCTTCAAGCTCATCGATTCCGTGCTGGGGATCTATGAAGATTTCTCCCCGCCATACAGAGCGCTCGTGGAGAAAGCCTACTTTATGATGTACAATGCCATCCTGGGGCAGGACAAGGACAGCCCGCAGATGATCATGAGCGGTCCTTTCCAGTACAATTTCCTGCTGTACTATATCGAGAAACTCGGCAAAGAAAACACCTATATCATCATGGATCCATCCAGGAACAGACTGCGCAAGATCCGGTCCTATCTCGACAACACGGGTCTCAACATTGTCTACATCGCAGGGATGCTGGATCAAATCCCGGTGAAGGACAGAACGGTGGACGTCTATATCGATGACTACGCATACACCAACTGCATCTTCTCCTTCAATGCTTTCGATTTCGAGAGGATCCGCAGGCTTCTAAGCCACAGAGGTCTCGTGACGGGAATCTTCGGCGACTACAAGAGAGCGCCTCAGGGTCTGGCGAACTTCCGCAGCATCCAGCCGGGATTCCAGCCGGAGAAGCTATCCTTCAGCCACCTGAAATACGACCTCTCACAGGGCGGGATGGAGATGGATAAAACAAAGAGTGCGGGGCTCACTTCCAAAGACGGTGACAACTACGCTCAGGACGTGCCTGGAGAGCAGGTAGAGGTTCTCTTCTACACTGCAGAGAAGAAATAGCGCACAGCCCAAAAACAACATATGACTGCGAGTCAAAAATTTGATTTTATATACCGGTCTGCGTATAATATTCATGTAATGTATAACGAAAATGAGGAGGCATTTGCATGAAATTATACGATTCCGGTATTTTTCTTCTGAATGGAAAAGAAATCATCGAAGATAACGGCGATGCGACTGCGAAGCTGGCACAGCGCGGCGTGACTGCCGATAAGGCGGAGGCTGCCCGCGGCACCATGGCCTACAATATCCTGAAGGCCCACAACACTTCCGGTAACATGGAGAAACTCCAGATAAAATTCGACAAGATGACGTCCCACGACATCACTTTCGTGGGGATCATCCAGACGGCAAGGGCATCCGGCCTTGAGAAGTTCCCGATCCCTTACGTGCTCACCAACTGCCACAACAGCCTCTGCGCTGTAGGCGGAACGATAAACGAAGATGACCACATGTTCGGACTGACCTGTGCGAAGAGATACGGCGGAACGTATGTACCGCCTCATCAGGCTGTCATCCACCAGTACGCGAGAGAAATGCTGGCAGAAGGCGGCGGCATGATTTTGGGATCCGACTCCCATACGAGATACGGAGCATTGGGAACAATGGCCATGGGAGAGGGCGGACCGGAGCTGGTCAAACAGCTTCTGAGCCAGACCTACGACATCAACATGCCGGGTGTCATCGCCATCCATATGACTGGGGCACCTGTACCGGGCGTAGGTCCTCAGGACGTGGCTCTCGCCATCATCGGTGAAGTCTTCAAGAACGGCTACGTCAACAACAAGGTCATGGAATTCGTAGGACCGGGAGTTGCCTCCATGAGTGCAGATTTCAGGATCGGCGTAGACGTCATGACGACGGAGACCACATGCCTGTCATCCATCTGGGTAACGGATGAGAAGATCCAGGAGTGGTACGACATCCACGGAAGAAGCGAAGCATATAAGGAACTGAAGCCGGCAGAGGTGGCTTACTACGACGGATGCGTAGAGATCGACCTGTCAGCGATCCGACCGATGATCGCAATGCCGTTCCACCCGAGCAACACCTATACGATCGAAGAACTGAAGGCAAACCTGGTGGACATCCTCGACGACGTCGAGAAGAAGGCTCTCGTAAGCCTCGACGGTCAGGTGGACTTCACCCTGAAGGATAAAGTCGTGAACGGTCAGCTCTACGTAGAGCAGGGCATCATCGCAGGATGTGCCGGCGGCGGATTCGAAAACATCTGCGCGGCTGCAGACATCCTGGAGGGCAAGTATATCGGCGCCGACGAGTTCACCCTCAGCGTATATCCAGCAAGTACGCCGGTATACATGGAACTGATGAAGAACGGCGCAGCCATGAAGATCCTCCAGTCCGGCGGCATCATGAAGACGGCCTTCTGCGGACCGTGCTTCGGTGCAGGAGATACACCGGCGAACAACGCCTTCAGTATCCGTCACTCCACGAGAAACTTCCCGAACAGAGAAGGTTCCAAACTTCAGAACGGCCAGATCGCATCTGTTGCCCTCATGGACGCCAGATCCATCGCAGCCACGGCAGCGAACAAAGGCTTCCTGACTTCCGCAACGGAGATGGATTGCGAGATCAAGACACCGAAGTATTTCTTCGATGCAGACATATATGCCAACAGAGTCTTCGATTCCCACGGAGTCGCAGACCCATCCGTAGAGATCAAGTTCGGACCGAACATCAAAGACTGGCCGGATATGAGCCCGCTGCCTGAGAACATGTTCCTCAAGGTGGTCTCGGAGATCCACGATCCTGTCACGACGACCGACGAACTGATCCCGTCCGGCGAGACATCATCCTACCGCTCGAATCCTTTGGGACTGGCAGAATTCACACTGAGCAGGAAGGACCCTGCCTACGTAGGAAGAGCCAAGGAAGTCCAGAAGGGCCAGAAGGCCATCGAATCCGATTCCTGTCCGGGCGAGGCGCTGCCGGAGTTCCGCCCGATCATCCACAAAGTCCAGGAGCAGTATCCTGACGTGGAGAGAGACAACATCGGCATCGGAAGCACCATCTTCGCCGTGAAGCCGGGTGACGGTTCGGCAAGAGAGCAGGCGGCATCCTGCCAGAAGGTCCTGGGCGGATGGGCCAACATCGCCAACGAGTACGCCACGAAGAGATACCGCTCCAACCTGATCAACTGGGGCATGGTACCGTTCCTGATCCCGTCAGGAGACCTGCCGTTCACAAACGGTGACTACATCTTCATCCCTGCCATCCGCAAGGCGATAGAAGATAAGCTGACGGAGATACCGGCATACGTTGTGAGCGAAGAGGAGATGAAGCCATTCACTCTGCAGCTTGGGGAACTCACCGACAGAGAACGCCAGATCATCCTCAAGGGCTGCCTGATCAACTATAACAGGGTATAGTATAAACCGTAGCACGTTTATTATAAAAAAGGAGAGTATTATGAATCTGGTCAAAATACTTACAGCAGCACTCACATCAGCTGCAGCACTGGATGCTTTATCAAAGAAGACAGGCATCAACAAAAAAGTGCTTGCTTCCATTATCGGAGTAGCGGTCCCTATGCTCATGAAGAGGCTCACAAGCAACGCTTCATCCGAGTCAGGGGCAGCATCACTTCTGGGAGCTCTCGGCCAGCACAAGACGACGAAGAGCATCGAAGCTCAGCTTGATGAAGCCGACGAAGAAGATGGCGCTAAGATCATCGGACATATCCTGGGAGCTGACAAAGACGATGCACTCAAGAAAGTTGCAAAGGAGGCAGGCGCAAGCGAAAACGAAGTTGCAAAGGTATTGGGCAATATCTCACCATCTGTTCTCAGCAGCCTGAAT
>CAMOWO010000017.1 GCA_946628525.1 uncultured Bacillota bacterium
ACCGGCCGCCAGCACTTTGCAAAGGTATGCCGTTTTCGCCTCCAGGTGGACGCTGAGGCTGATCTTCAGCCCCTCAAAAGGTTTCGTCTCCAGGAACTCCTCCTCAAATGCCCGAAGAAGAGGCATGTTGTCCTTTACCCACTGAATCTTCGTGTGTCCTGACGGTGCCAGGCTGATATCTCTGATCTCGTAATCTTTCATGGTCATCCTCATACAAAGGGCGGCCTATGCCGCCCGTATTTTATTCTACAGTAACTGATTTCGCCAGGTTCTTCGGCTTATCGATATTGCATCCGCGCTCTCTTGCCACATAGTACGCGAAGAGCTGGAGCGGAACCACCGTCAGCACCGGCATGACTTCATCCGCTGCCTTCGGGATATAGATGATCTCCTCTGTGATGTCCGCCAGTTCGTCTCCGCCTTCCTTCGTGATACCTATGAGGCGGGCGCCTCTCGCTGCGATCTCCTTGACGTTGGAGACCATCTTCTCGTACAGGAAATCCTGCGTCGCCAGGGCGAACACGAGGGTATCCTCCGCCATGAGGGCGATGGTCCCGTGCTTCAGTTCCCCTGCTGCGATGGCAAAGGAATTGATGTAGGAGATTTCCTTCAGTTTCAGGGAACCTTCGTAGGATACGCCGGCATCAAGCCCACGTCCTACGTAGAAGACTTTTTCTCTCTTGTAATATTTCTGCGCAAGGTACTCCAGCACCTGGGTGTGGTCGAGGATCTGACTCACCTTCTCCGGCAGCGCCTTGAGTTCTTCCAGCATGTAATTGTAATACGGCTCTTCGATGGTGCCTCTCACCTTTCCCATGTAGAGAGCGATGAGGTACATGCAGATGAGCTGTGTCGTGTAAGCCTTCGTCGACGCAACGGCGATCTCCGGACCTGCCCATGTATAGAACACGTCGTCGGATTCTCTGGCGACGGAACTTCCCACCACGTTGACGACGGAAAGGATCCTGGCGCCTTTGTCCTTGGCCTCACGGAGTGCTGCCAGCGTGTCCAGCGTCTCTCCCGACTGGCTGATGGCGATAAAGAGCGTCTTCTCATCTACAAAAGGATCACGGTATCTGAACTCTGAGGCGATATCCACCTCCACCGGGATGTGCGCCATCTTCTCGATGACGAGTTTCCCCACCAGACCTGCGTGGTATGCTGTGCCGCAGGCGACGATGTAGATCTTATCGATCTTCTCCAGATCCTCTTTCGTCATTTCGATGCCGTCCAGGTTGATGGACCCATCCTCGTTGAGTCTCCTGGAGAGGGTCTCTGCGATGGCCTTCGGCTGCTCGTAGATCTCTTTGAGCATGAAGTGCGGGTAGCCTTCCTTCTCAGCTGCATCGGCATCCCACGATACGTGATACGCCTCGCGCTTTATGATCTTACCCTTCTCATCGTAGATCTTGATATCATCTTTTGTGAGAACGACGGTCTCGTTGTTCTCTATGAAGTACACCTGTCTGACGTACTTGAGCATCGCCGGGATATCGGAGGCGATGAAGTTGAATCCCTCGCCGATACCGGCTACCAGCGGCGCATCTTTGCGGACGGCAACGATCCTGTCCGGCTCGTCAGCGGCGATGGCCGCCACCGCGTAAGCTCCGCGCATCTGCTCCACTGCCTTGTTTACGGCCTCATGGAGGTCTCCGTCATAGTACACGCCGATGAGGTGGGCGATCACTTCTGAATCCGTATCGGATTTGAACTCGATCCCGTACTCCCTGCTGAGCCACCCCTTGATCTCAATGTAGTTCTCGATGATCCCGTTGTGGACGATGGCGATGGATTCCGTGCTGTTGCAATGCGGGTGAGCATTCACATCCGATGGCGCACCGTGGGTGGCCCACCTTGTATGTCCGATGCCTGTGGAGCTGTCGAAGTCCTCATCCTGGATGATCTTCTCCAGGTTCTTGATCTCTCCCACATGCTTTCTCACTTCGATCTTGCCGTCGATCGGGAGCGCGATCCCGGCGGAATCGTATCCCCTGTATTCAAGTCGTTTCAGTCCGTCTATTACTTTTTCTTTGGCATTATCGCTGCCAACGTATCCTACTATGCCGCACATTGTTCATCCTCCGCTTCAATCAACCAAATTTCCTTGTGATGTGCATAGCCAGTTTCTCTGCTAATTTGGTTATCCTCTCTATATCCTGACCCTCTATCATCACTCGTACCAACGGTTCTGTGCCCGATGGCCTTATGAGTACACGGCCCTGTCCTTCCATCTCTTCTTCGATCTTCTGGATCTCCGCCCGGATGCCTTCGTCGGAGCCGTATCTTTTTTTGTTTTCGTTCTTGACCCTGGCGTTCTTCAGCACCTGTGGGTAGATCTCGATCTCGTCGGACAGCTCGGAAGGTTTCTTGCCGGACATGAGCACCGCCTGCACCAACTGGAGCGACGAAAGGATCCCGTCTCCCGTAGTGGTGTGGTTCAGGAAGATGATGTGTCCTGACTGCTCGCCGCCGATCTGGCAGCCTGTCTGGAGCATCCTTTCGAGAACGTAACGGTCGCCGACGCCGGTGACGTCGACTTTGCATCCCATCTTCTCCATGTACTTGTGGAATCCGATGTTGCTCATGACTGTGGCCGTGACAAGGTCGTCCTTGAGCTGGCCCTTATCCGCCATCATTTTGGCACATATGCAGATGAGCTTGTCTCCGTCGATGATCCGGCCCTTCTCGTCTACGGCGATGAGTCTGTCCGCATCGCCATCGTATGCCAGGCCCAGCATGGCTCCGCGCTTTACCACTTCTTCCTGCAGTTTCTCAGGATGTGTGGATCCGCAGCCGGCGTTGATGTTCTTGCCGTCCGGCCTGTTGCCGATGATGGTGATATCTGCGCCGAGATCTCTGTAGACCTTCTCGGCGACTTTGTATGATGCTCCGTTGGCGCAGTCCAGCACCAGCTTCTCACCTTTGATATCCACGTCTATGCATGACTCCAGGAACTTCGCGTAGATCGCCATGGCGTCCTCATATGCATTGAGCCTTTTGCCGATCTTGTCCCCTACGATGTCTCTGCTGACATCCGTGTTTCTGATGATGATATCTTCGATGGCATCTTCGATATCGTCGTCGAGTTTGAACCCGTCGCCTTTGAAGAACTTGATGCCGTTGTATTCGAATGGGTTATGCGATGCTGAGATGACGACGCCTGCATCTGCACCGTATGCTTTTACCAGGTACGCGATCGCCGGGGTGGGCAGGATGCCGACTTTGATGACGTTTCCTCCCACAGAAAGAATGCCTGCGCTCAGCGCATCCTCAAGCATATCTCCCGAAAGCCTGGTGTCTTTTCCTATGATGAAAACAGGTCTTGCATTATCCTTGCTCAGGATGTATGCTCCCGCTCTTCCCAGCCTGTATGCAAGAGATGATGTCAGTTCTGAATTCGCAACACCTCTTACTCCATCTGTTCCAAATAATCTTCCCATTGTGTGTCCTCCCCCAGGTCACTTCCTGTTTAGTCTTCTTTCGTCTCGATTACTGTGACCTTCGCATTTTCTGTGATCTCGTCTTTCAGATATATGCCGTATGGCAGTTCGAAAGAAATCTCCCGCTCAACGACGCCTGCATCTCTGACGTCCGTGAGTTCTACCGTGGCCGTGATGGTATCGATGGACGCGAGATACTGCGCATCGCCCAAAACAGTGACCGTCTTCGGTCCCGATACGGCCGTCGCTTCCAGACCATTTATGAGGCTCTTCGTCTCATACTCTACGCTGACATCCTTCATCTCCATGAGTTTGACCGTCGCCATGACAGAATCTCTGTTGAAGTCAAGGCCTTCTACTACAGCCCCTTCCTTACTTCTGCCGGCCACATTCGCTTCGATGTTCTTGGCCGTCTCCGTCACATCCGGTGTCGCGATCACTGCCTCGACGTTCTCTGTGGAATCGACAGAACTCTTTGCGCCGGAAACCGTGATCTCATTTGGATAGATCTCCGTGGCACAAGGGACCAGCTCGGTGTCGCTTCCCACGCCGCTGAATGTGACCTTCACCGGGACTTCTTTGCTGATCCGCTCCTCCACTGTCACGTTGAAGACGGCCTCCGAGGCTCCTTCGACGGTCACCCCTGTCGGCGTTTCGAATTCCAGATTCAGTTCGTTGACGCCCTCCTTCGCTTCGGATACGTCCACGTACGCCTTCACGCCGCTCTTCTTCGCTTTGTTGACATAGGAGCGCTTGCCCTGCAGCGTCGCAGTGGTGAACATGTCGTCATCCCATACCACCGCCAGGTCCTGCACGGCCAGTTGTTCTTCGTTTTCTATGCTTACCGGTATATTATTGACTTTCGCCTTCGTCTCGGGATCCACCTGGCCCGTAACGTAGAGCCACAGACTGAGTGAGATCGCCAGCGAAATGATGATCAGTACGGGCTTATTGTTTAGCAATGCTGTCCCTCCTTAAAACGTCCCACATCGTCTTGATGATATTGCCGCTTCCTTCGTTCTCCTGCTTCAGATACATGGACATCAGTGCCTTCTCCACGGCCTTCAGATCCAGGTACCGTCTCATCTGCCCATCGTGGGCCATGGAGATGATCCCGGTCTCTTCGGATACGATGAATACCCGGGCATCCGAATGCTCTGTGATGCCAAGGCCTGCTCTGTGCCTCGTTCCCAGTTCCTTCGCGATGTCCGTCTGAGAAGTCAGTGGCAGTACGCATCCGGCGGCATACACCCTGCCGTCCCGGATGATCATGGCTCCGTCATGGAGCGGTGCTCCTTCGTAAAAAATGTTGCCGATGATCTGGTCGGAGATCTCTGCGTCCACGATGGTTCCCGTCTTCTCGATGATGTCATTCAAAGACACCTGCTGCTCGAACACGATGAGGGCGCCGGTCCTGCTCTTCGACATGCTGTCTACCGCCGAAAGGATCTCCGTGATGATCCTCTTGGCCTCTGCCTTCGCCTTCGAGTTCCTCGTGCTGCCCAGGAGCGTACCGCGGCCCACCGACTCCAGACCTCTTCTCAGCTCAGGCTGGAAGATGATCAGTATGGCAACGGCGCCCAACGCCACGATACTCCGCAAGATCCAGTTTATCGTGTGCAGATTCAAAAGATCCGAGGCCACCATGGCAGCCACCAGCAGGATGATGCCCTGCATGAGCTGCTGCGCCCCAGCTTTTCGTATGAAAACCAGCACCTTGTAAACAAGGAATGCTACGATCAAAATATCCAGTATATCCGCAACACCTATGCCGTAAAAGGCATTGATTAAATATTCTCCCATCAACCTTACTCCCAAATGTACTCATACCTTGTAATATTGTACAAAAAAATGGCGTGCATTTCAATGTGACATGTGTATTTTTCACAATGTCAACATATTGCTCCATGCGCGCCGGCGGCTTTCTCATGCAATAGGAAAGCCGGCATCTTATGATGCCGGCCGTTATTCATACTACGTCTCCACTCAAGTGATCAATATACCGTTTCCAGAACTCCGTATCCTCCGTCATCTCTCTTGTAGACGACGTTGACTGAGTCGCTCTCCATATTGAGGAATACATAGAAGTTGTGTGCCAGAAGTTCCATCTGTACAATGGCTTCATCTACGCTCATAGGGACGAGATCGAATCTCTTTCTCTTGACTACGCGGATCTCTTCCTGCTCTTCCTCCACCTCAGGAAGTTCTGCAAATCCGAAGTCCTTCTGGCCCTTGTACTTCTTCTGCAGCTTGGACTTGAACTTCGACATCTGCTTGCTGAGTTTCTCAATGGATCTGTCTACGCAATCGTATGGATCCTGGGATTTGACCTCAGATCTGAAAATTGTGCCCTTGGCATTGATCGTCGCCTCCACCTTGTAGTCACTCTTCTCCTTGATGACCATCACGTTTCCTGTGATTTCATCAGAAAAGTACTTGTCCAGCTTGCGGAACTTCTTCTCGATAGTTTCCTTCAGCTTCTCACTTGGAGTGTAGTTCTTGCCGGTAATTATTGTTCTCATTCTATTACCTCCTTTTATGGGCTTTTCCACATTATACCATATATTGTGCCCTATATCAACCGATATCGGTGTAACAACACAAAAATAAAGCAGGGTACGTCAATGGCCCGGCTGACCTGGTCTTTGCCCCCACACTTGCCTTTACCCGGGTTTCCCGGAGGACTTACTTCTAAACTACGCCATGATCACTGCCGCCTTGCGGATCAGCTTACGTGGGACCTTTTGCCCGTAGCTGGCCTGGCCTTTCAACCACAGACCCGGGCCATTGACATATCCTGCTTATTTGATTGTTTGAGTCGGTGCCGCTAGAGTTCTCCCGGCCGCCGGTTTCCTCCGCAGGCCAAAGTGATGACGTCCACCGATGCTGCTCCGGCATCCAAAAGCGCCCGGCAGCATGCATCCACCGTGGCACCTGTGGTGATTATATCATCTACCAGCAGGATCGTGGCACCTTTGATTTTGTTTTTTCCCCTCTCTGTGACGCGAAAAGCATCCCGCATGACCGCATCCCTGGCGGAGGGGTCCATGCTCCTGAGAAGTTCCGTCTTTTTCGCTCTCTCAAGTATGCTCCCGTCCACAGATATCCCGGTCAGTTTCCCGAGTCTTCCCGCCATGATCATGGACTGGTTGAAGCCTCTCTTGCGCTCCCTATCTCTGTGGATCGGCACCGGGACGATCATGTCCGTTTCAAGGATAGCCGGGTGATTCTCTGCGAAGGCGCAAAGCCTGTCCGCCATCATATCCCCGAATTTGATCCCCATGTATCCCTTGGAATTATACTTGAAATCCAGTATCATCTGCCTCTCTTTGAGGCCGTAGGTCATGCAGCTTATCCCTCTCCGAAAATCGTGCTCCCGCATCATGCAGTTGTAGCAAAGCTGCCCTCTGTACGTGTCCTGCAGCGCCTTGCCGCATTTGATGCAGCTTCTGCCGTTGATCCAGTGGATGTCCTCCATGCAGGCATCGCAAAGTGAGTACATCCTGTCTCTGTCGATCAGACTCCCGCAGCATATGCAGTAGATATTCGACGGAAAGAGCCACTCCATGAGCTCATCGTATATTTTTTTGATCTTCACACGTGCTCCTGTCTTCCCCCGAGCGCGTCATTTTTGTCAGAGCCATCAGGCTCCGATCTCCAGCAACCGTTTCAACCGGTACCCCAGGCCGGAATACCGCATGCTGATCCTGTTATTGTCCACCATGGCATCCAGCTTATTTTCCGAGCCCACCAGAACCACCACTTGCTTGCCCCTGGTCACTGCCGTATACAAAAGATTCCTCGTCGCGAGCATCGGCGGGAACCAGCTCACCGGCATGATGATGATCGGAAATTCCGACCCCTGACTCTTATGGACCGTCACGGCGTAGGCAAGTTCCAGTTCATCCAGCTGACTGAACTGATACGTGACGTATTTCACATCATCAAAGATGACGGTCAGCTCTCCGAACTCCTTGTCGATGGTATCAATGAAGCCCACATCGCCGTTAAAAACGCCTTCGCCCTCCGTGAAATCCTCCCGGTTCTTCCACTCGAGCTGGTAGTTGTTCCGGATCTGCATCACCTTGTCGCCCTCGCGGAACACCCTGTCCCCGTGGGACTTCTCTTCCTTCGAAGGATCCGGCGGATTGAGCACCGCCTGCAGCTCCGCGTTCATATTGAAAGTGCCCAGGATCCCTTTGCGGACCGGCGTCAACACCTGTATATCGCCTATTGGCGATATATCGTCGTAGTACTCCGGCAGCCTCTTGATGCAAAGATCCTTGATGGTCTGCAGCATCTCTTTTTCTTTGCTTCTTCTCAGCATGAAGAAGTCCTTATCCTTGGCGTTCAGGTCCGGATACTCCCCCCTGTTGATCCTGTGGGCATTCACCACGATCATGCTTTCCGCCGCCTGCCGGAAGATCTCCGTAAGTCTCGTGGTGAGGACATACTCGCTGTCGAGAATATCCCTGAGGACATTGCCCGCCCCCACAGAAGGAAGCTGATCCGCATCCCCCACGATGATGAACCGGGTCCCCGGCCGGATGGCACTGACGAGACCGTTCATGAGCATCAGATCGATCATGGACGCCTCGTCCACGATCACGGCATCGTAATCCAAAGGGTCGTCTGCCGTCTTGCCGAACCGCATCATGGCTTCGTCCTCCGAAAAGTAGTACTCCAAAAGTCTGTGGATGGTGGAAGCGTAGTGGCCGGACGTCTCCGTGATCCTTTTGGCCGCCCTGCCGGTAGGCGCCGCGATGGCCACCTTGTGACCGCCTGCCTCCAGTATATTGATCAGTGTATTGATGATCGTCGTTTTGCCCGTTCCCGGACCGCCGGTTATCACCGAGACCCCGCTTCCGATGGAAAGGGTGACGGCTCTCTTCTGGCGTTCCGACAGAGGGATACCGCTGTCCCGCTCCGTTTGGAGCACCATGCTCTCGATGCTCCCCGCGATCGGCTTCAGCCGTGCTCCGTTCAGCTTCGACAGGCACTTGCATATGTTCTGCTCCGCCATGTAGTACGGCATGAGATATACATTGACTCTGCCCTCCATGGTCTCCATCTGCACATCGCCGTCAAAGGCCATCTCCGGGAGCACGTCAGATACCTGCTCCTTCGTCAGTTCCATCAGCCCGGCCGCCTGCTCGCAAAGCACGTCCATCGGCAGGTACGTGCTCCCCTCTGATGCGTAATACACCAGCGTATATCTGATCCCGCTTTTGATCCTGAAAGGATCATCCTGGCTGATCCCGATCTTCTGGGCAATGGCATCCGCCTTCTTGAACCCGATCCCGAAGACTTCGTCCACCAGCCTGTACGGATTCTCCTCCACTGCCGCGATGGTCTCCGGCCCGTACACCTGATACAGCTTCAAAGCGTACGCAGGTCCAATGCCGTAACTTTGCAGGTGCAAAGTGATGTCGGCGAACTCCCTGTGCGCCCTGTAGGATTCCGCGATGCGCGCCGCCGTCTTCTCACCGATCCCGGAGATCTCCGTCAACCTCTCGGGTTCTTCCCCGATGATCTCAAGCGTGTCCGCGCCGAACTTCTCTACGATGAGACGCGCCGTCTTTTTGCCCACGCCCTTGAGGATGCCGGAGGCCAGAAACTCGCGGATCCCTTCCTTCGTGGACGGCATCGCCTCCTCGAATTCTTTGATGGCGAACTGCTCTCCGTACGTAGGATGCTCCTTGAACTGGCCGCGGAGCTTGTAGCTTGCGCCAACGTGCACGGACGGAAGGTTTCCCACCACGGTGAAGGCTTCTGTTTCCGTTTCAAAAATGGCTACCGTGTAGCCATTTTCGTTGTTGTGAAATATGATCTCTACTATTGCGCCTTCGTATTCTTCAAGCATCCGCTGTTTTCTCACCTTCCCGTTTCGCTATATTTCGATCGTTACATTCTGCTCGTTTCTTCCCACCGGATGGTCGAACGTTCGACCACCCGCGTCCGGCTTTGCCGCTCACTTTGCGGTCCACCTTCGCGGCTTCAGGAGCCGTCAAAACTTTGCATGATATATATTCCTGTTGTCGAGGGTCCATACTCTTTCGCTGAACTCGCCCGGCTCTGTCTTCTCGATGGCTTCCTGCATATCGAACATCTTGGCATCGATCATGTCAAGATAGTGGAGCATCTCGGCCTCCGGGAACATTGGTCTCTTGGGGCTTCCGAATTCCGGCTCGTAGTGGTGCGTGAGCATCATGTGCTCCAGCATGATGGCTTTCTCTTCCGGGATTGCCAGTTCTCTCGCCAGTCTGTCGACGCTCTTGACTCCCTGCACCAGATGTCCCAGCATCTTGCCTTCGAATGAGTAGCCTGTCGATACGCCCAGTTCATTCGATTCGATCTCGTTGATCTTCTCCATGTCGTGAAGGATGACGCCGGCCATGACCAGTTCTGCATTGAGATTCGTGTATACCTGGCAGGCTCTCTCCCCCATCATGAGCATGCGCTTCACATGGTAGAGAAGTCCCGCAAGTTCTGCATGGTGGTTCTTCTGGGCCGCAGGATAGTACATGAGTTTCTCCTTGTTGTCCTCCAGCTGCTTGAGACAGATCCTCCGCAGATCCTCGTCCTTGAAGGAATCGGCCTTGCTGTAGATGTACTCGTACATTTCCTCCGGCTTCTCCGGCGCCGCCTTGATGTAGTCCGTCATCTCGATGTTGTCCTCGGCGCCCGTATGCCGGATCCTGGAGATCCGCAGCTGCTTCATGCCGTTCCACTCGTTGACGATGGCCCGCACCTTGATCACTTTGCCGGCTTCGATCTTCTTCAGGCCCGGCAGTTCTTCGTCGGCGATATCCCACTTCTTCGCGCTGATCTCCCCCGTGCTGTCCGCGAGGAGAAGATCCAGGTACGCCTTCTTGTTGGACCCCACCTTGACCTCAGATTTCTTCACCAGAAAATAGGAGGTGACATCCTGATTGACTTTGATATCCGAAATATATATATCTTTCATTTTCTTGATCCTTTCAGCCCTTACCTTTCTCGTATTATATCATAGAGATGGTGATATTTGGCATCTGAATAAAAAAGAATGCCTGCCGCATTATCAGGGGTAAGTGCAGCAGACATCCTTTTGTAATAATAGCTTCCATAATGGGGGTGGTTTCATATCGCGTCTGTCGTGATCTTCGGGCCGTTCTTTTTCAGGTCGACCTTCTGCATGTGTTTTTTTCGGACCTTTACCGGGAGCACGTCGATTCCCCGCGTTTGCGAGGTTTCCTTATACAACAAAAGGCCCTGCCTTTCGGCAGGGCTTCATTGTTAATCTCAGTTTTGACCTGATATCACGTATCGCGATGGTCTGTCTACTCGATGATCTCTACTACTACGCCGGATCCTACTGTTCTTCCGCCT
>CAMOWO010000018.1 GCA_946628525.1 uncultured Bacillota bacterium
CTGATAATCCTCCCGCAGCTGTTTTCTGGCCTCTTCCTCCTCCCGGACTGCCAGTTCTTCATTCTCACGAGGTTCGATCTGCGTCACCGGTGACGGCAGGATCGCGATGGTCTTGCCACCTGCTCCCATGCATCCCAGATGTCCTCCCGTATCGCATCCGGTCGCCAGACCGCTTACGACCACCTCTCCCGAAAGAGCCAGAGCGTTGCCGATACCGATGGCCACATCCATGCCCTTCATGGACACCTTTCTGGCACCGATGACCGCAGAATGCTTCTCGGCATTCAGAAGCGAAACGTCACCTTTTGCATAAAGCACCTGCGGGGGATCCTCCAGCTGCCTGAATTTCTCGGGATACGCCTCGTCATCTATGGTGATGGTGACGACGCCGCAAGCTTCGTGGATCGTGTTCATTTCGTCTGTCAGCATGTTCCCCTCCTGAAGAAGTATTTTCCAGTTAATTATAGCCGAAAGTCCCGCTCATATCAAGACGCGCAAAAGCCGGCCTCCTGCATGAGATCCGCCGGCTCCGGTGACTGTTCTCGCTGCTGTTTTTGCCCTGTTATGCGTCGGCAGCCGCTTCCGCGAACACCTCTGCCGCCCGCTCCCAGTTCGTGTGATCGATCACGAGATTCTCCCTCGTCTCGCTCCTCTCGGCGCACTCTGAATCGCAGCCGTTGATGAGCACCACAAGGTCGAACTCCTCATCCTTTGAAAGATCGTAGGAAAACTTGAAATTCCATGTATCTTTGAACTTCCCGGACAGCTCATTGAACACGCCTCTTCTGTCAAACTTGCAAAAGCATCCGCCGCATGTCCTTACCGCCGCATTCTTCTTATCTGCCATAGATTCGAAACCTCTCCTCTGCCGGAAAAATTCTCCTTCTTTCCGACGTTCTCAACACAACGATTATACTAAAAACTCACCCCTATATCAACGATAGGAATATGCAAAACGGCCGGCGCCTCCTCTAAGGATGTGCCGGCCTGCGACGTCTACGGATGTTATGTGCGTTTATATCCTGTGACCATCGTCATGATGAAACAGAATACCGTCGCCCATGCGAAAAATTTATGATTTTTCATTGCTGTCCTCCAGTAATTCTCTCATATTGTTCACGCTGATCGCGAGAGTGGATGCATTATGCAAAAGAGCCGAAGTCTGCGGCTGGATGATGCCCATGATCCCCAGAGCGATGAGCATGGAGTTGAAAGAAATGATCACCTTGTAATCCTTGCTGATCCTCTCTGCGAGGGCGTCCGCGATTTGCTTGAGGGTCACGACGGCGCCAAGATCATCGGCCTCTATGGTGATGTCCGCGATCTCCTTTGCGATAGCGGCTCCGCTGTTGACGGCGATACCTGCATCGGCCTCCGACAGCGCCGGTGAATCGTTGACACCGTCTCCGATCATTACCACCTTATGGCCCGCCGCCTTCTCCGCTTTGACGAAGTTCGCCTTGTCCTCCGGGAGCACCTCTGCCAGGAAAAGATCGATGCCCGCCTGCTCGGCGATGTGCGCGGCCGTCTTCTCGCTGTCTCCCGTCATCATGACGATATTGACAAAGCCGGACTGCCGAAGCTGCTCGACCACCTCGCGTGCGTTCTCTCTGATCGGGTCCTTGATGAAAAGCACCGCCGAAAGGATGCCGTCGATGGCAAGATAAAGCGGGGAATGCTCCATCGGCAGGTCCTCGAAGGCGTACATGTCTTCCTTTCGAACCACGGCCTTCTCGTCATCAAAAATAAAGTGATAGCTTCCGATGGATGCCCGTTTGCCGTCGATTGTGCTGGTGATCCCGTGGGCCACCACGTATTCCACCGTGGTATGGCGCTCTTCGTGGTCCAGCCCCCGTTCCTTCGCTGCCTCCACCACCGCATTGGCGATGGAGTGCGGATAATGCTCCTCAAGGCAGGCCGCCAGCCGGAGCATCTCGCTGCTGTCGTTTCCTGCAAACGGCACCACATCTGCCAGCGTCGGCTGGGCATGGGTGAGAGTCCCGGTCTTATCGAACACGATGGTGTCCGCTTCCGCTATAGCCTCCAGGAATTTGCCGCCTTTGACGGATATGTTGTATCTGCTGGCCTCCTTCATGGCTGACATGACGGCCAGCGGCATGGTGAGTTTCAGCGCGCAGGAGAAGTCCACCATCAGGAATGCCATGGCTGTCTTCACGTTTCTGGTGAGAAGATAAGAGACCACCGTTCCCGCCAGACTGTACGGCACCAGTTTGTCCGCCAGATTCGATGCACGACGTTCCGTCTCCGATTTGAGTTTCTCGGATTCCTCGATCATCTTCACGATCCTGTCATATCGTCCGGAACCCGACGCTTTATCGACTTTGAATCTGCAATGGCCCTCCTCTACGACAGTGCCGCCGTAGACGTAACTTCCCGGTGTCTTTCTCACCGGCATGGACTCTCCTGTCATGGCGGCCTGATTCACCATGGCTTCGCCTTCGGTGACCTTGCCATCCAGTGGGATCATGTTGCCCATCCGAACGATGACCGTGTCCCCTGCTCTGACCTCGAAGGCCGGCACCAGTTTCTCGCCATCCTCCGTATCCAGCCAGACCTTGTCGACGTTCAGCGCCATCATCCCGGCCAGATCATCCACGGACTTCTTTCGGACCCACTCCTCCAGAAGTTCGCCGACGCCGAGAAGGAACATGACAGAAGCCGCCGTCTCGTGATCGTTCCTTATGATGGATGCGGTGATAGCGGTCGCATCCAGAACGGACACGTTCAGTTCTCCCAGCCTGAGAGAAGACAGGCCCATCTTCACGTACTTGAGGGCGCGCAGGATGGTCATGGCTACCCTGGCATTGTGGGGCAGAAACAGCCTGTAGGCGTATCGTCTTGCTGCCATTCCCACGAGTTTATTCTGATATCTGCGGCTCATCTGCCTGCCGGTATGCTCCGGTACGAGAAGCGCTGCCGCCTCATCGTCAAAAGAGAACCGGGCCAAAGCGTCCACCAGCGTCTGCCTATCGCATCTGTACTCTACAGAAACATCACAGGTGCGGTCGTAGACCTTCACCTTGGAGACGCCCTCGAGGGTCCGGAGATAGTATTCCAGCATATCGGCCTGATCGAGCGTCATCACCGGCATATCCGCGTGGACCCTCATCCTTCTGCTGGATCCTGATTTTATAATGCATTTCATATGATCTGCCTCCGGTACCGGGATCAATCCTCGGCAGCAGGCTCTGCATCATCGATCACGGTGGCTGCCGCAGCCTTTGCTGCGGTCCTCTGCTCATTGATATCCAAAGCATCCGCGTAGATATCTTCGCAGTTCTCTCTGATGGTCGTTGCCGTCGTCATCACTTCTTCTTTTCCTCTGAGAACTGCAGCTGTAGCCTTCGTGTAGACCTTCTTCGCGTCTTCGCTTGAGAAGATGCTTACGCCGGCAGTTCCCGCCAGGATGCCTCCCAGAAACAGCCCGATTCCTTTTTTGTTGTCAGTGACAAGCTCACATAATTCTTTGATCATCGTCTTCCTCCTTTGTTGTGTGATCTATGCTTTACTCAATAATGTTAGCAGTGACTAACCACTGCAGCTGGAAAAACCGCCGCGGAAGCGGCGGTCCGTCAGTTAGTATTGTATAACTGCATGTCTTCCTTGTCAATCTGCAGTAATATTTTTCTCCATATACACACAAGAAAGGATCCCTCCGGATGAACTTGTCCAGAATATGCACCTGCCCTCTGGGCAGTCGTTGTGGCTCTTATGATTTTCATACCTGATCGATCTCATCCAGAGACGCATCGCCTTCGATGTTCCCCATGTCTATGTTCTTCTGAAGCATCGGCTTAGACACCTTCTCCCAAAGGGTCCGCGAGCCTTTGACTGTCCGGGACTGTCTCTCGAGCGCCATCGAAAGCTTGATGCCCTTCTCTTTCCAGTCCTTACCGCCGGAAGCGTCGTTTAACATCACGGGTTGCACGTTATCGAGCGCCTTTGCAAATCGGGCTTCCGGGCTCTCCATGGCCTCGAACTCATGAAAAAGCTCGATGTACTCCTGCGCCTGGTCTTCCGGAAGAAGTCCAAAGATGCGCCGGGCGGCCTTCTCTTCTTTCTCTTCCTGTCCTGCCAGGTTCTCCTTGTCGTAGGCGTAGACATCCCCCGCATCGATCTCAACGATATCGTGGATCAGGAGCATCTTGATGGTCTTCAGCACGTCCACCGGCTCATTGGAATACTCGCTGAGGATGGCGGCCATGAGGGCCATGTGCCACGCGTGCTCCGCATCGTTTTCTCTGCGCGAGCCGGAACACAGATACGTCTGCCGCGTGATCTCCTTCTCCTTATCCACCTCCCGGCAGAATTCCATTTGCTGTCGTAATCTCTCGTCCATTCTTCTCTCCGACCTATACGAATCTTACGTAGTCTTCTTTTCTCGGCGCGGCTTCCTTCTTTCCTTTCGGCTTGCCGTATCCCAAAATGACATTTCCCATCCCCTGATAGTTGTCAGGAATGCCCCATGCCTTCTTATATGCCTGGCCCTGCTCTGTCTCAAAAGCCTCGTCGGCTCTCCAGATGTAGCAGGAGTCGACGCCAACGGCGTTGGCTGCGTTGAGCAGGTTGCCGATCACCAGGTTGGCATCTGCTGCGCCCAGCAGGCTGTCCTTCTTGCCGAACACGACGATGAGCGTCGGTGCTCCATAAAAAGGCGTGCCGTACGGGTTGCCCATGACGGCGCCGTTCATCTTCTCCAGATCCCTTATCGTCTCTTTATCCTGAACCACGACCATGACAGGTGACTGCAGGCCCCTTGCCGTCGGCGCGTATTTGCCCGCCTCCAAAATGGCGTCCAGCTCTTCCTTCTTGATCTGTTCTTCTTCATATGCTCTGCATGCTCTTCTCGTGAGCAGATTCTGTAAAGCTTCGTTCATAATAATACCTCCGTTCTACGTTTGTCTGATATATTCTATCACGTTTCACGGAGGTATGAACAACTATTCTATTTCGTTTTCATGTATCGGGCTCTGAAAGCATCTATCACTTCTTGCATGTCCTCAGGTATGATTTCTTTCGCCCGGATGCTATACTTCGACGGTATCCCGAAGCAGGCCTCGGCGATGGATCCGGCGATGGCCGCCTGAGTATCCGCATCCCCGCCCAAAGAGATGGCGTTTCTCACCGCATCTGCGTAATCATCTGCCTCAAGGAATGCCACGATGGCTTCCGGCACCGACCCCTGACAAGTGACGTCGAAATGGTATCCCGGGCGGATCTCATCACAGGTGAAGTCCAGGTCATAGCCGAACTCCTTCTCGATATATTCCCTGATTTCTTCCTTCGACGCACCGTTTCTTGCCATGAAGATGGCCGCCGCTACGGACTCCGCGCCCTTGATCCCTTCCGGGTGAGCGTGGGTCGGCATAGCACTGAGCCGTGCCAGCGTTCTCGCCTCCTCCAAAGTATCCGCGGCCCATGCTACCGGCGATACTCTCATGGCGGAGCCGTTGCCGAAGCTGTCGTATCTTCCCGGATTCTCTGTCTTGAGCCACTCCTTGAACCGTCTGCCGTATCCGGCATTCAGATACTTGTTGCCCCATTTATGATAACTTCTCGCAAAGTCATTTATCAATGTCTCTTCATCTCTGTTACCGATCCCCTCCAGCAAGACTTCTGCCGCAGCGACGGTCATGACAGAGTCATCCGTCACCCTGCAGCCACTGCCAATAAACCCGAAGTCTTTGCTCTTGTGCGGGTGCCACTCGAACCGGCTCCCCGCGATATCTCCTATGATCGCTCCGTACATACGCGCACCTCCTTTTGCATGAATCTTTGCGGCTGCTTACGATCTCTTCCTCGACTTACGATCACTGCTCGAATCACGAGATCTTCCTTTGTAGTCCGCCCTGATATCCTCCAGGTACTCCTCGTGCATACAGCCCTCCGACCTGTAGGAAGAAATCATCTTCGACATGGTTTCGTAATTCTTGCCGATGCCGCCGGTATCGTTGTGGAACCTGGCAGCTCTCGACGCTCTGATGCCGATGCGCCCCGCCGCTTCCACCGCGTCCATGTTGGCCCCAAGGAAGATGAACTCCCAGCCGTACCGGTCCTGCTGACGCGTGATCATCCTGCTGACCTTGTTATAGCTGTAGATGACGCTGGAGTTTTCCATGCCGTCGGTGGTGATGATGAACATGGTCTTCTTCGGCCTGTCTTCCTCCCTGGCATACTTGTGGATGTTCCCGATGTGGCGGATCGCACCGCCCACCGCATCCAAAAGCGCCGTGGATCCTCTGACGTAGTATGTGTCTTCATCCATCTCCTCCACCTTGTCCATCGGGACCCTGTCGTGGAGGACCTCCGTCTCGTGATCGAAGAGCACGGTGGACCATATCACTTCATTGCTTTCGTCTTCCTTCTGCTTGCGGAGCATGGAGTTGAATCCCCCGATGGTATCCGCCTCAAGGCCTCCCATGGATCCGCTTCTGTCTACGATAAATACTACTTCTAATTCCGGTCTTTTATTCTCCATATCACTACCTCCTTTGTTCTCTGCTCTATCTTATGGTCAGAGTATAGCAAGAACCGGAGGTGGATTGGTCGCCCCACAGGCGACAAATGCTAAGCGCCGAGAAGAGGCTGGTCGTATTTGAACAGGATGCAGTTTATTTCATATATGTCGTACTCCTTGTTGGTAATGCAGTATTCGATAATCTGGTCGAACCGGTTGCTCGGAGATAGCGCCAGCCCTGCCCTCATGAGAAGATCCTTCGTCTCATCGAGAGACAGCTCGAGCGCGAGGGCAAGAGCCAGGACCGTCTCTTTCGACGGGTTATAGTCCTTGTTGCTCCTTATCTTCGAGAAAAGTTTCCTGCTGATGTTCGCCTTCTTGTAAACCTCAGGATCCTTCAGACCTCTCCTGTCGATGAGCATGAAAAGGTACTCCCGGAAGTCCTTATCGAGATGCGCCAGCCTGTCTTCCAGCGTCTGTGCTTTTTTCGGAACGGATACAAAAGCGCTGCTGCCCGCAAAAAGCTCGTCGGTCTCTTCGGCGGAATCGACAGTTTCCTTCTCATACGCCTCATAGTTCTCCGTCACGAACGGCGCTTCATCTGCCAGCGCCGATTCTTCAAGCCTTCTCCGTCTTCTGAGTTCTCTGCGTTCCCTGTAGGAAGAAGAGACGTCATTCCTTTGCTGTTTCGACAGAGTCTGCACCACGTCCTTCTCTTCGATGTACTCCTTTATGCCGCTGAAGAGTTTGCCCGATACGTCAAAAGATTCGTCGTCATATACCACAAGTTTCACGTCGATCTCGTGATCGAGGATGAAACTGCTGATCTCCCTTACGGCGATGCGAAGAGCCTCATCCTTTGGGAATCCGTAGGAACCGGTGGCGATGAGAGGAAACGCGACGGTTTCACAACCGAGCTGCTCTGCAAGAGCAAGGGAATTTCTGTAGCACCGGGCCACCGTTTCCCGCTCTTTTCGTCTTCCGCCTCTCCAGACAGGTCCGATGGTATGGATGATGTACTTCGCCTTCAAAGCGAACGCCGGTGTGTACGCAGCCTCGCCGCGTTTCATGCGTCCGATCTTGGCTCTCTCAGCAAGGAGCTCATCCCACCCCGCTGCCTCATATATACATTTGTCAACACCTGCGCCCACAGCCACGGCAGGATTCGCCGTGTTGACGATGGCATCGGCCTCCACTTTGGTGATATCGTTTCGAATGATCTCAAAAGACATAAGCATTTCCTCCCTTTGATTTGATTATATCATCTAAGTCAATATCAGAATATGACGATGGCCTGATGGACTACCGCCCCGTTTTAATACCTAATTGCATATATACGTGATTAGGTATTAATAATGAGGCTCTGATGACGTACGGGTAATACCTAATCTGTATATATGAGAAAAAGGTATTAATAATGAGACTCCGATGGCGCGCGGGTAATACCTAATCTGTATATATGAGAAAAAGGTATTAATAATGAGACTCCGATGGCGCGCGGGTAATACCTAATCTGTATATATGAGAAAAAGGTATTAAATACTAGGCGAAGACCATCTCGCGGATAAGAAACTACGGGGATCTCGAACTGGTTTTAATACCTAATTGGCCATATATCGAGATTAGGTATTAATAATGAGGCTCTGATGGCGCGCGGGTAATACCTAATCTGTATATATGAAGAAAAGGTATTAAATACTAGGCGAAGACCATCTCGCAGATGCCCAATTATGTGAATTGCAAGTTAGTTTGAATACCTAACAAGCCGCTACATTGGGGCATACTTATTAAATCACTCCTTATAGACATGGGCTTTAATAAGTGATCGCATTATACCGGGGCATACTTATTAAATCACTCCTTATAGACGTGGGCTATAATAAGTAATCGCAATATATCAAGATTAGATATTAAAACCGGTGAAGGAGAACTGAGCAAACACGCCACGCCCACCAAAAAACCAGGAAGGCCAGCCGATCATGATCGGCTGGCCAATTATCTTCTATATGACGGCAGTCTCGCGACTGCCATTTCCATTTGACGAGTTCCGCCCGCGGCCCACCGACAGCCGCCCGCTGCCCACGTCCCTGTGCCACCAGGCCGGCCAGCCCGCTGCCCGTCACCCGAGCACCATTACGACGTGTACGCCAAGCGGTACTTTTCCTGGTACTGCTGGTACTTCAGGCTGAAGGAAGCGCTGAGTTCCTTTTGGGCACGAAGGGTCTCGTGCAGGTGCATGGTGTGAACGCTGGTGTCCATGAGGCTTCCTGCGATATTGGAGCAGTGGTCGGAACATCTCTCAAGATCCGTGAGGATATCCAGCCATACGTATCCGGCATCCACGGAGCAGTTCCCGGACTTCATGCGCTCGATGTGGCGCGTACGCAGCTGCTCTTTGAGATCATCGATCACCTGCTCGAGAGGCTCAACATCCTTTGCGGCTTCCAGATCCATCTGAAGGTACGCTCTGGTGGCCATTTCGATGACCTCGCGAACGGCGTTGGTGATGACTTTCATTTCGTGGCTCGCCTCATCCGTGAACTCGATACCCTTTTGGACGATCTCCTCTGCGGATTCGAGGATGTTTACGGCGTGGTCCGCGATCCGCTCGTAATCTCCGATGCTCTTGAGAAGGAAGGTGATCCTTTCGTTGTCGGCATTGCTCAGGTCACTGCTGCTGAGGCGCACCAGGAAGGAGCCAAGAACGTCTTCCAACTGGTCAGTGCGCTCCTCGGCATCGCGGATGGCTTTCCCCATTTCAGGCGTATAGTGTTTGATCTGGTCCAAACTGGTGAGCAGTGCATTTCTGGACACCCGTGCCATTTCTGTTGCCAGGTCCTCGCAGTGTTCCAAAGCGATGGACGGCGTCACCAGCAGTCGTTCGTCCAGCTCCGGACGTTCATCCTCCGGCTCCGCTTCCACTTTGTTCGGGATGACGGTGAGCACGATGCGCTCCAGCACTCCCGGCATTGGAAGGAAAATGGCTGCTGTGAGGACGTTGAATCCAGTATTGATCAGGGCGATACCCACAAGGGATGCCGGCATGCCAAGCATCGGGATGGAAATGACGGATTTGACCACCATGTACACGATGATCCAGATAACGGAACCCAGCACGTTGAATGTGAGATGAGCCATCGCTGCCTGCTGTGCCTCTCTCTTTGTGCCGATCGCCGCGATCACTGCGGTGACGCATGTTCCGATGCATGTACCCATGATGATCGGGATCGCACTTCCGTAAGGCATCTGACCTGTCATGGCAAGCACCTGCACGACGCCGACGGCGGCCGAACTCGACTGGATGACAGCCGTGAACGCAGCCCCGGCAAGGACGCCGAGTATCGGATTCTCGAATGTGGTAAGGATCTGCTGGAACTCAGGGATCTCCGCAAGACCTGAAACAGATGACGACATGGTGTCCATGCCGAACATCAGGGTCGCGAAGCCCAGTAATATGGTAGCAGTATCCTTCGTCTTATCGCTGGTCTTTGCCATGAGCATGACCGTTCCGATCAGTGCGACGACAGGCACGAATGACGTCGGTTTCAGAAGCTGCAGCACCAGATTGTCACTGCTGATCCCGCTCAAACTGAGGATCCATGCTGTAATAGTCGTTCCTACGTTCGAACCCATGATCACGTTGATCGCCTGACGGAGGCTCATGAGCTCGGAGTTGACAAAGCCCACCACCATGACCGTCGTGGCGGAGGAACTTTGGATGATGGCCGTGATCCCGCATCCTGCCGCGAAGCCCGTGAGCCTTCCGGAAGTCATCTTCTCCAGAAGAGACCGGAGCCTGTCACCGGCACGTCTTTCGAGGGCCTTGCCCATGATATTCATTCCGAACAGGAAGAGGCACAACCCGCCTATCAGTGATAACATATCAAAGATGTCCATATATTTCTTCCCCTTTCTCCGAATACAGATTACCTTCAAATCATCAAATCCGTTTTATTAAATTTGTAAAATAATCATCAACAACACAAAAAGACCCGCGCAAGTCCATCCTGCGCGGATCGTCATTTGAACGTTTATATTACTGTTTCAGTGCTGGCAGATGGACGGTGAACGTCGAGCCCTTTCCCGGCTCGCTGTCGAGTTCCACTTTCCCACCATGCAAAAGCACCGCGTGCTTCACGATCGAAAGTCCGAGACCCGTCCCGCCGACTTCCTTCGAGCGCCCCTTGTCCACTCT
>CAMOWO010000019.1 GCA_946628525.1 uncultured Bacillota bacterium
GGAAGAAAGTAAGATGGCGTCCATCGATATCAGAGGCCGCTCGTACAAAGAACTCCTGGCGGACTTCGACCTCACGATCATAAATGAGGCGATCGCAGAGGAAGGATCCCTTCCGAAGGCTGCGAAGCTTTTGGGGGTGGACCCGACGACCCTGAGAAGGAAGATCGCGAAATACAAAGGAAATGCCGAGTCATGAGAAGAGCGTGCGCTTTTGCATGACAAATCGTGCAAAAATGCAGTGGACATATTTCCGTGAAAACCGCTGAATTCAGCGATGTACACGTACAAGCATAGAAAAGACCGTGCGAAAATGCATGGTCTTTTTTGATATACGGAGTGACGGGCGGAGAGACGGGCGCGAAAAGAGCAAAAAAGTTACGCAAAATACAAAATACTCGACCTAAAGGCAGCAAAATAATCATTATTCGCCGTTGGCACGCTAATTGCGTTTTATATAGGTGCTTAAAGAAACCGTAATTTAAAGGAGGATCATGATGACTAAAAAGTATGTACCGCTGAATTCCTTAGAAAGCCCGCGCTTCGCGGAAGTCAAGACGTTTATGAGATTGCCGTATGTCAAGACGACGGAAGATATCGACTATGCAGTGGTAGGTGTACCATTCGATACAGGTGTCACCTACAGGACAGGCCAGAGATTCGGTCCTTCAGCCATCAGAGACATCTCATCTCTGATCAAACCGTACAACATCCCGCAGGATGTGAATGTGGTGGAAGAACTGTCGGGCGTGGACTACGGTGATGTGCCGGTAAATCCGGGATACATCCTGGACACCTATGAAAGGATGGTGGACACGCTGTCACCTCTCGTGGAGGCAGACGTCATCCCGATCTGTATGGGAGGAGATCATTCCATCACACTGGGAGAACTCAGAGCCGTCGCGAAGAAGCACGGCCCGGTAGCACTCGTACACTTCGATTCTCACTTCGACACCATCGATGAGTACTTCGGCAAGAAGTACAATCACGGAACCGTGTTCAAGAGAGCATGCGAAGAGGGACTGATCGACGTGGAGCATTCCATCCAGATCGGAATGAGAGGAACCTTCTATGACAGAAGCGACCTGACAGGGTCAGAAGAACTGGGATTCAAAGTCATCACAAGCTTCGAGATGCGAGAGATCGGCCTCGAGCAGGTGAAGAAGGAAATCAAAGAGAGAGTCGGTGATGCGAAGGCATTCCTCACATTCGACATCGATTTCGTAGACCCGGCATATGCACCGGGCACAGGAACCATAGAAGTCGGCGGCTGGACAGGTCCGGAATCCCTCGACCTTGTCAGATCCCTCAGAGACATCAACTTCGTAGGTTTCGACCTCGTGGAAGTGATGCCGCAGCAGGATCAGAGCCAGATCACCGCGTTCCTGGCAGGCAATATCATGTTCGAGTTCATCTCGATCCTGGCTTACCAGAGAAAGAACGCAGGCAAGTAAGAAGAACGGAGGTAGTTAGTATGAGTGTGTTTATGCAGGAAATGACTTGGCAGGATTTCAATGAGAAGAAGGACGGCGCGATCTGCATCCTGCCGGTTGGTTCTACGGAGCAGCATGGCCCTATGCTCCCACTGTCAGTTGACGCGATCATCAGCACGGGCCTTGCGGAAATGATCGCACAAAAGGTGGACGGCATCGTGGCACCGTGCGTGTGCTACGGATACAAGTCGGCACCGCTCTCCGGAGGAGGTCCCGCATTCCCGGGAACCATCGACATGAACGGAGTGACGCTCATGAACCTTATACAGGATATTTTGGAAGAACTGATAAGGGACGGAGTGAAAAAGATATTCATCATGAATGGCCATTATGAAAATGAAGCCTTCGTACTTGAGGCTATGGATCTCGTTTCAAGGAATCACGAAGACGTGACGATGATCGAGAGCAGCTGGTGGGATGTGATGTCGGACGACGTCATGGCCAAGGTGTTCGATGAAGTAGAGTATCCGGGGATCGAGCTAGAACATGCCGGGATCCTGGAAACATCGCTGACGATGTACTTCAGACCGGAGCTGGTCAAGTGGGACAGATTCGTAGAAGACGGAGTGGAAGGGACTCTCGGATACAACATCTATCCGCCTTCAAAATGTGAGGTGACAGACACAGGCCTTCTGACGACGGCAAGAACTTCGACACCGGAGAAGGGACAGCTTCTGGCAGAGGACATCGTGGATGCATACGTTAAGATCTTTGAGGAAAGATTTGAGTAAATGTAGTAAGGAAGGAGAGTCTAATGGAAACTAGAAAATTCGTAGACAATCCTGTGAATGGCGCAGAGGAGAGATTGAAACAGCTGGGCTATAAACAGGAACTTCAGAGGGGCCTGTCGACCCCGATGAACGTAGTCATGGGTTTGGCGAACGTTTCGCCGGTAATGGCTGCATTCACCTATGCACTGGCGGCCTTCGCAACGGTAGGTACAGCGACGGCAGGCGGAACGCTGCTTCAGTGTATCAACGTATTTTGTATCGGTATGATCCTGGCAGAACTGGGATCCATCTATCCTGTATCAGGAGGACTTTACTCCATCACCAGTTACGTGCTTCCGAAGCCGCTGGTATTCCTGGGCGTATTCAACTTCATGATCCAGGCATTCATCTACATCCCGGCTATCGCCATGGGCGTCGGCCAGTATATGCAGATCCTGTTCCCACAGCTTCCGCAGGGAACACTGGCATGCAGCGTGATTTCGGCATTATCCCTTATTGCGGCGTTGCTCATCGGACTGAATTCCATCGTGACAAACAGCCGCGTGACCGTTATATTCCTGGTCGTACAGATGATCATCGTATTCGTGTTCCTGTACATCTGCTTCGCTCATCCACAGAGGAACCTGGGAGAAGTCCTCTTCCACCCTCAGATGCTGAATGCAGATGGAACGGCACTGGAACCTGCGAACTTCGCATCCGTACTCATGGGCCTGGGCATCATGTGTGCAGCCATCGACGGATATGGAGCATCTCTTGGATTCTCAGAGGAGACGAAGGGTTCATGTAAAAACGTCGGTAAGGCAGTATTTGCAACAGCCTTCCTGACACTGTTCTTCGTAGGACTGTGCGATATCATCTCCATGGTAGCAGCACCTGATCTTCTCAGCTTCCTGCAGGCAGATTCGCCGCTGCTGTACGTCATCAACTCCTACATGGGACCGATCGGAACGACCATGATGAACATCGGTATCATCATCGCATCATTCGGATGTAACTGCGTACTCATCAGCTACATGGGAAGAGTCCTCTGGACAGGCGGGCGTGACAGACTGTGGCCTGACAAGATCAACAACGCACTTATGAAGGTATCCGGAAAATCACAGGTCCCTTACGTAGCGCTTATCCTGATCGCTGTCGTAGACTGCATCCTGGTATTCGCTTCCGATATCGTAACGATGATCACATTCGGCGGAATGAGTGCGGCGCTGGTTTACATGCTCATCGCCATCGGCTCCATCCGTCACAGAATCGTCGAAAAAGACATCACAAGACCGATCAAGATGCCGCTGTTCCCAATTCCTTCGATCCTGGTCATCTGCTTCCTCTGCGTAGCAATAGGCTCACAGACACCGCAGGATCTGATGATCGTAGGCATCATCGTGGCAATAGCAATGCTCTACTATCTGCTCTACTACAGACCTAGAGAAAAAAGAGAAGCAGCAGAGGCAGCAGCAAAGGAGGGTAACACAAATGAGTAAGACGATATTTATTGCAGGTATTTCCGGAAGGATGGGGTCCGCCGCGGCCGGTCTCTTCAAGAAGGCAGGCTGGAACGTGACAGGTCTCGATATCAAACCGGAAGGATGCGGGTGCGAGGACACCTTCATATCAGCAGATGTAAGAGATCCTGAAGCTGTCGCAGCCGCCATCGAGAAGGTGGATTCTCAAACTCCGATCGATGCCGTATTCAACGCCGCAGGCTATGAGCTTGCAAAGGACTTTGAAGCGGTAACGGCAGAAGAGTGGGCGGACCTTCTGGACACGACGCTGGGCGGCGCCGGCAACCTTTGCAGAGCCATAGGCCCGAAGATGGCGGAGAGAAAAGAGGGTAAGATCATCCTCTTCTCCTCGGACTACAGCAGAGCCGAAGGAGATACCGTCGTCGATGCCGTTGCAGCGCATACCCTTCATGGGTTCGCGAAGAGTTTCGGCGTTGAGATGGCACCGGAAAACGTGCTTGTCAATGTGATATTCGCCAATACTCCGCTGGATGCCGAGAAGGTCAGTGAGACGGTATTCTTCCTGGCCGACAAGGATACATATACGTCTGCACAGGTCGTATCCATCGGCGGACAGGATCAGTAGGAGGTGACGAAATGAAATACGAAGAAATGAAAGGCAGAAAAGTGCTCATCACCGGCGGTACCCAGGGCATCGGAGAAGCCATGGCCGATACATTCACTGCCGACGGAGCAAATGTCGTGATAAACGGAAGGACCCTCAATGAGAAGGTTCAGAAGGTCCTGGACAGAACGGGGGCCAAAGCCTCCATGGGCAGTCTCATAGACCCGCAGACAGCCGCAGAAGTCGTGCGCAACGCGGCGGAGATCGCAGGAGGCCTTGATGTGCTCATCTGCAACGCAGCAGGCATGAGCATGGCGCCGTTCCTCGAGAGCGTTCCTGAGGAATGGTGGTCCCAGATCAAGATCAACCTCTCCGGCCACATAGCATGCATCAAGGAAGCCATTCCGATCATGCGTGCGAACGGCGGCGGTACCATTATCCTGATCAGCTCCTTCTTCGGAACCATCGGTTGGAACAATGCCACAGGATACGGCTCCTCCAAGTCGGGACTCGTGGCACTGGGGCAGTACCTGGCGAGAAAGTATAAAGACGATAACATCAGAGTATGCACCATCATACCGGGCGTTATCGATACGCCGCAGCTGAATGTGGACGCCAACGATCTCGGTATATCCCTGGATGAAGTTCGCGAGATGTATGCCCAGGATATCGCCATGGGAAGGATCGCGAGACCTTCAGAGATCGCAGAGGCCGCGCTCTATATGGCAAGCGATGCCGGAAGCAAAGCACTGAACGGACGCCACCTCATCGTGAGCGGAGGAGAATACAGGTCAACACCTTATTACATTTAACCATACAGTCGCGAGAAGCGGGGAGGCGCACCGTAAACGCATCTTCCCGCAGCATGAGCCCTGAACGGACGGGCAAGGAGGAAAGAATATGAAGAAACTTGAAAACAGAGTCGCAGTCATCACTGGAGGAAGCAGAGGCATCGGAAAGGGCATCGCTCTTGAATTCGCAAAGAACGGCGCGAACATCGCCATCTCATATAATTCCAACAAAGAGGCGGCCGATCAGACTGTGGCAGAATGCGAGAAGTACGGCGTAAAGGCCATCGCAGTCCAGGCGAACGCAGGAAATTCAGAAGACGTCAGGAAGATGGCGGACATCGTGAAAAAAGAATTCGGATTCGTCGACATCCTCGTGAACAATGCAGGAACGATCGGCCTTGAAGTAACGATAGAAGACATGGAAGAAGCAGAATGGGATCGCGTCGTCAACACCGACCTCAAGGGTGTATTCCTCAACTGCAAATATTTCATCCCGCTCATCAAAGCGAGAGCAGACGGAACCGTCGGAAAGATCATCAACATCTCATCAGAACTGTCGAAGAAGGGAAGAGAATGCTACGGACACTACGCAGCATCAAAGGGCGGCATCAACTCACTGACGATGTGCCTGGCACTGGAGCTTGCGCCGGAGATCAACGTCAACATCGTTGCACCGGGCCCGATCGAAACGGATATGATCCTTGCAGACATGGAGCCTGAATGGGTAGAAAAAGAAAAGGACATCCCTCTCAGAAGACTCGGTACAGTTGAAGAAATCGCAGCAACAGCATTGCTTCTGGCATCCGACGACGGCAACTTCTTCTGCGGCCAGTTCGTAAGCCCGAACGGCGGAGCAGTATTTTTCTAAAACCACGGGTTATCCCTTTTAGCCTATGGTACATACTTTACGGGGTCCTTTACGGGACCCCGGCATTTTGTAAAAAAGGAGACAGCTTTGAACAGAATATACTACATATTCCCCGTGGCGGCCGGGATCCTCTTTGGCTCAGCGGGAAGCTTCGTAAGACCGATGGCATCCTATGGATTCAACGCCGTGACCATCGTTGCCCAAAGGTCTGCGTTTGCTGTGATCATGCTGGCGGTGGTACTTCTTCTGTACGACCGCACCCTTTTGCGCGTCAAGGTCCGCGATCTCTGGGTCTTCGCGCTGGCGGGGATCTTCGGTGTGACGATAATGAATGTATGTTATAACGTCGCCATGAGGGAAACGACGCTGGCTCTTGCGGCAGTGCTGCTGAGCATTTTTCCGATCTTCGTCTTTCTCTTCGCACGCATTTTTTTCGGGGAGAAGATCACGAAGCGCAAAGTATTGTGCAGTTTCCTGGCCATACTGGGGTGCTATATGGTATCTGATTTGCCCGGGATCGCAGGTGGTGTGCCCATGACAAAAATGGGGATCATCATGGGAGCGCTGACGCCGCTGTTTTATTCCATGTACACCATCGGTTCGAGGTTCGCCGTAGACAGGGGATACCGGTCGCTGACCATAACGTTTTACAGCACCGTGTTCATGGTCATCGTGCTGACACCTTTTGCGGATTGGGGGATGGTGCTTGAGTATGGCGCCGCAGCCCCTCTGGCTCACTGGTCCCTCATGATCGGGCACGCCATATGCGTCCTCGTTCTTCCGTACATGCTGTTTACGACGGGGATCCAGCACATCGATGCGGGCAAAGCATCGATCCTGTCATCCTGCGAGCCAGCTTCTGCCATGGTGTTCGGCGCCGTTCTGTTCGGGGAGATCCCGGCGGTGGTTTCCGTTGCCGGACTCATCCTCGTGGCCGTCGCCATCAGCGTGATCTCCATGCCGGAAAAAAGGGACCGTGAAACGAGTGCCGTCAGCAGCGGCGATTGATCTGAACGGACAATATCAATGACACAAATGTAAAGGAAAGGTAATAAGGAGGAATCGTATGCATTGGGTAATGTTGATAAAGAGGATTTCGCCTTTGATATAAGTACGAGGTGTGGCGTGCGATTCCGCAGGCACTGTTACGGTCACCGGCGAAGCGAACATAGACAATAGATAAACCCCAGAGATTGTCTGAGCCATAAAGGTTTCAAGGCGAGTTTCTCTGGGGTTCTATTGTCTGTGAGTAAGTCGTTGTGGCCGTCAGTGAGGAGCAAGCCCTAGCCCCGCGATTCACGAAGGGAGAGCGGAGGCAGGTCTGCTGCAAAGGCTGCCCGCTGCGAAGCAAGGCTCGCAGCCGACTGCTGGACTTAGCCGCCGCACCTTGGACTTATAAATCTGTAACTTTGAATATATAGTTATCCCGAATCAGTCTCGTGTATCTGATTTTGTTCTTGATCTTTTTCTTCTTGCCTTTGTAGACTTTGATGCGCCACTTGTCAAGATAGTAGGTCTTGTAGTAGGAGCGGTAGTAGCCTGCATAGAGAACGTTGTGCCTGTGGAAGATGGTCTCCACCTCATACCGTCTGCAAAGCTTCACGGTGCTCAGGTACTTGCCGGACCAGTCGTAGACGGTGATCTTGTTGTACCGTCCGCCTTTGTACGGGCTCTGGCTCACCAGATTGTAATCGCCATAGGAATCGATGCCCTGGTAGAGCTGGCCGCCCTTGACTTTGAGGGTCACGTACTTGACTGCTTTGAGCTGATTGTTGAGGTACAGCAGGTTGCCCTGCTTCTTCACTCGGGCGACGTACATTTTGTGCTCCCTGTTGTAGGCCAGGGCCGTGATGCCGACGAAGCTCCTGGAGCGCTTGTAGCTTGCACCTTTTGTGCCCCTCGGGAGGGTCAGGGTGACGGTCCTTTTTACGGCGAGGGTCGAAGGGTCCACCAGGGTGACCTTCTTGTAACTGTACGGCCCGTGGGCGATGGCCACTTCCTTCGTGTTCGGATTGTAGGCGACGCTGCTTCCGTGGCCCACGTTCAGGATGGCCGAGACGTTCATGACCTCCATGGTCTTCATGTTGACTTTCGCCAGTTTGCACTTGTTGACGTTTCTGTTGTACAGGATGAACCATCCCAGATTGCCGTATGCCGTACCGCCCTGGAGCGTGTCGTACTTCTTCATCTTCTGCTTGGCAGCGCTGCGGAGTTCGAACTCCTTGCCGTTGGGCTTCGTCACGCGGATGATGATGGCTTCCTTGTTGTTCCTCGTGTTGCCTGAGACGGCCCAGCTGGAGTATTTATAGCCATCATCGGTTTTTTTGAACGTCCGGATACGAAGGTAGCAAGGCAGCATGTTCCGGCCGGCGACACGCTTTGAAGTGGCTTTTGCACCCTTCACGATGACGTTCGTCTTGTTGAGGAAGAACCGGTCGTGGGAGTACTGGATCTGGTATCCGGTGACGCCGCTCACTTTTTTCCATGAGATCGTGTAATAACTCTTCTGTACCGTGTACTTCGTGATCTTCGTCGGTGCCGGAGCGCCCGATGCAGCATAGGTGTCATCCATGAAAACAGGCGTCGTCAAAAACATGCAAATTATGATCAATATCGATGTGATTCTTTTCATTGTTACCTCTCAGAAAGTCAAAGTTTACTAAATATAGTATATAACATTTATTTACAAATTCAAGTGCCATGTTACTTGATAATACTATATAAAAAGAGGTATAATGTACGCGTCTTAATGGCAAAGGGAAAGGTGCGAAAAGTGATAAGATTCAAGGGAAAAAACATAATACTGGCATCTGCCGTCGTGTTCATATCGATCCTCGTTCTTACGATGGGTCTTCTTGTCATGTCATTCGCAGCGGAAGATGCCGAGGACACCGGAAGCAGCGAGAACGTGCGGCCGGAGGGAGTCGCCAGCGTCTTTGCGGTACCTGCAGAGGAAGATGCCTTCAAAGGCATCGCCAAGACCATGAAGAAGAACTCCCGAGGTGTGATCAAGAAGAACATGGTGGCGGCAGCTTCCAGCGGACAGGATCCGGAGGACACCCTCAGGATGAGGCAGGAAGCGGCGCGTTTTGCAGCAGTGGACTGGGCTATAACCATCGCAGAGGATGATTCCTTCCACTACGGCGAGTCCAAGTGGGCCCACCATAATGGGTGCTATTTCTGCGGAACGAACCAGAAAGAAAACAGCCTCAAGAGAAAGGACGGCGCGGGATTCGAAGAGAGCGAGCGCACATACTGCTGCAACCCATTCGTGACAGCAGCCTTTGTGCATGGGGCAGGAGCCACGGAGATGGACTGCCGCGTGGCAAGCAAGCGTCTGGGACTTTCCCGGGACAGCAACAAGGTCCTGAAGAACAAGGACGCCTTCGAGAAAATAACAAAACCTGCAAGTGCAGAGCAGCTGGAAGTCGGTGACATCCTTTTGACACCGACACATGCCATGCTGTACATCGGATCGGGAGCCGTGGCAGAAGCGGCCCATCACGATGACGGCGTGCAGAACGATTACTGGAACGACTCCATAAGATGTAAACCGATAAGCAGCAGACAGTGGAACAGAGTCGAACTTATTTACAGATATATTGGGACGGGAGCATATTAAACAAGAGAAAGGATCCATATGGCAACTACACAGATTATTTTGTCCCTGATCAAACTCTTTCTCATGATCATACCGGGTTACATCCTCGGGAGGACCCACGTCATGAGCGAGGAACAGAGCAAAGGAGTGTCCACTGTCATCGTCAACGTGACCTGGCCGTGTCTCATCGTCATTTCTCTCCAGAGAGAATTCTCAAAAGAACTCTGCGTCAACATGGGTATCCTGGCGGTAGCCATGGTGGCCGCAATGATCATAGCATTCGCTTTCGCGAAACTCGTTTGCCGGTTCATGAAGCTGGATAACTCCAAAACGTACCTCATCACCTTCATGCTCATGTTCGGCAATACAGGATTCATGGGGATCCCGGTATGCGCAGCCCTTTATGGAGGAGAAGGGACGTTCTATGCCGCCCTCATAGACGCCGTGCAGGACGTGTTCATCTTCACGGTGGGACTCATTCTGATCGAGCGATCCACAGGCAAACACATCGGCCTTTCTGTGAAGCATTTCCTGACCCCGGGAATGGCCTCCATCGTCGTGGGACTGGGGCTGTTCGTCGCAGGCATCACGCTTCCTCAGATCATCTACGTGCCTATGGAGACCATCGGAACAGCCACATCACCGCTGGCCATGATCGTAGTCGGCTTCCAGCTGGGCCAGATCAGCCTCAAGGATCTGGTGAGCGACAGCAGACTCTACGTGATGTCAGCGTTTCGGCTTCTCGCCATGCCACTCATATTCCTGGCGGGAGTCATGATCGTGTTCCCGGATATGAGCCTGCTGTGCAAAGTGATCGTCGTGGAGATGGCCACA